>NZ_JBHXWI010000018.1:0-166503 GCF_042671975.1 Rhodococcus sp. NPDC127593
CGGCGCATTATCGAAGATCATCCGCAGGAACCGGGCGGGGCACCGAAGCCACCGGTCCCGAAGGCCCGCTCCGCGGCCGAAGCCCGCTTCCTCGAACTCGGGCCCGGCGCGCACGCCTGGTTGGTCGCCGCGTCGGCGGCCGGCACGGTCCGGATCCGGGCGAAGATGACCGCCGCGGTCGAGTTGGCCGCATTCGTCGGCACCGCCACCGTCGACTCGGCTTTGTCGAGAGCAGCCGAATCGGGTCGGTTCGCCGAGGGGGACCTGCCGGCGATCGTCGCGCACCACACCGCCACCTCAGCCGAGACCGGGCTCGTCGTCGCCGACGAGAGGCATTCGGTCCAACCCGGCACCGCCGCCTGGGCCGGATTCGGCAGCACGAGTGCGGAGGCAAGCTCGTGAACCCCACCGCGCCACCGTTACCCGACGACCTCATCGCCGTCCTCAAACGGATGCGCCTGCCCTACCTGCGGGCTGCCGCACCGGAGGTGCTCGCCACCGCGAAAGCGCAGCGGTGGGATCCCACCGAGGTCCTCAAGGTCCTTCTCGACGAGGAGGTCCGCGGGCGGGACGAGGCAACGAAGGCGATGCGCCGCAAAACCGCCGGGCTTCCCGCCGGAAAGACGTTTTCCTCATGGCGGGAACAGGATTCATCGATCCCGGCTCCTACCCAGCAAGCCCTGAGCACGTTGGAGTGGGTGCAGCGCGCCGAGAACCTGGCGGTCAGCGGACCGTCGGGGACCGGCAAGACCCATTTCGTCGAGGCGCTCGCGCATGCGGTGATCGACGCGGGAATGCGGGTGTCGTGGTTCACGCTCGAATCGTTGACCGCGGCGATCGGGAGGGCGGCGGTGGACGGGTCGATCACCAAGACCATCACCAAGATCACCCGCGCCGAGTTGATCGTGGTCGATGACATCGGGATGCTGCCGTCCGGTCAGGCCGCCGCCGAAGCGTTCTACCGTCTCGTCGACGCTGCCTATGAGCGCCGCAGTGTTGTCGTGACCAGCAACCTGCACCCGTCCGGGTTCGACACGATCATGCCGAAAACGCTCGCGACCGCCGCGGTCGACCGACTGCTCCACCATGCGCATGTCGTGATCACCGAAGGCACCTCGCTGCGGTTGCAGGACGCCACCGCCGGACGCGGGGTGATGCCGTTGACCTGAGCCGAACGCGGGAGATCAGCTGACCGCCGACAGGGAGATCAGCTGTCCGCGCACAGGGACACCACCTGTCCGCCTACAGGGACGTCCACATGTCCCTTGACACCGTCTACACGTGAATCCGTCGGCGCCTTCGGGGGTAAACCGATCGACCTACCTAACCCTCCTGCCTCCTGCCGCCGCCCGCTGCTGAGATCGTGGCGACAAGTGCTCATTCCATCGATGCCCTGTTCCGTTCGTCCGGTGAGGGTCACCGGGACCGTAGGGGTTTGCGATGTCCTGAGACATACCATTCACGCTGACGCTGAGTCCACGCGATGAGTTTCGACGCTTCTCGAGGTCCACACCATTGAGGCGACCGAAACCGTGCCGTCGACTGATCGAACGTCGGATCGGGGCTGTGCACAGTGGCGACATGGCCGGGGTTCTCGCGGACCACTCCGACGACATCGTGATGTTCGTGCTCGCGGAATTGATGCGTATCGCGAGACTTGCCGCCGTTCTTCGAATGGCAGTCGCAGGGTGCGAGGTTCGAGTTGGTGTCATTGGAGGTGACTGCCGGCGAAGATGTCGCGTTCGCCCACGCGCTCCTCCGCTGTGGAATGGAAGCGTAGTTCGCCGACAATCCGGAGGAGCGGCTCCGCCTCACAGTGGGGTTGCGGAAGGAGGATGGTTGTTGGCTCGTCGCTCACAAGCAACACTCCTTCCCTGACACCAGTGTCTGACGTGTTGCTGATGGGGTTCCTTGGGCCGTCGTTTGGACTTTTTCGAAGGATTTAAGGTTGTAGTTTCACCCACCCAACCACACCCGGGAGTTTCGTCACTGTGATGATTAAGAAACGGGATTCGTCGGCGCGTGTAACTGCGGCGAGGTAGCGGTCGAGTGAGCTCCGATGGAGTCAGTGACCGCCGTCTGTTCCGCGTGAAACACAGGCCAGTTGTTCCACGTGAAACTGCTCGCGCCAAACGCGATGAAGTTCGGCTAGCCGGCGTGGGGTAAAGCTCGCGACGGACCGCACCGCGCGACGGGACAGCACGGAGAGGGTGCCGCGGCACCGGGCACGGACCCGCGGAGTTGTCGGGCGGGGACCGGCGCAAGGATGAACCAAGCTGGACACGCACGGTCCCGTGACATGTCCGCGGACGAGGCGGCCTGTTCCACGTGAAACATCCTCGCGACGATTGCACCATCATGGATCCGCAGAAAACTCGCTGACGGCGATGTGTGCGAAATCGACGCCCGAGAGGGGCGACCGCACTCACTGAGTGTGGACCGACCCACCGCTCCCCTCCCCCACCGGAAGGGTGCGGCTCGACACTGTTCCGGCGTTGCGCGTCCGAGTTAAGGGACATAGTCGTGAGCGAGGGCGGATAATGAAGAAGCTGTGTTTGTTGATTTCGCGTTGTTCGCGGGAGGATGTTTCACGTGGAACCGAATGGTGGAGAGCCGGCCGAATGGGACGAACAAGCGGCGGCACGCCAGGTGTTCGGTGAGCGATTCGATATTGCGGAGCGCTACTTCAAGTCGCTAGCGACCGACGGTGTCGAGCGGGGGTTGATCGGACCGCGAGAGGTTCCGCGACTCTGGGAACGTCATCTCCTCAACTGTGCCGTCGTCGGTGAGTTGATCGCCGAGGGTGAGTCGGTCGTCGACGTCGGAAGCGGTGCCGGGTTGCCTGGTATCCCTCTCGCGATCGCCCGTCCCGATCTCCGGATCACGTTGGTGGAGCCGCTGCTGCGACGGTCGGTGTACCTCGCCGAGTTCGTCGAGTCGAACGGTCTGGACGTGCTCGTGGTCCGGGGCCGCGCGGAGGAGTCGGGTGTGGTGAAGGAAGCCGGCGGCGCAGACGTTGTCACTTCCCGTGCGGTGGCACCGTTGGAGAAGTTGGCCAAGTGGTCGCTGCCGCTTATCCACGAGCATGGGAGAATGCTCGCATTGAAAGGTTCGAGCGCCGCTGAAGAGATTTCCCGTGATCGCGCTTCCCTGACTCGGTTGGGTGCTGGCAAGCTGGATATCGTGGAATGCGGAGTGGGCCTGCTTCCTGTCCCCACCGTTGTCGTTCGGGCAGAACGTGTACCGAAACGCCGTCAGCGTCGATGACGATGTGCACGGTGACTAGGGAGTGAGTATGTCGAGTAACGAGCGATTCCCAATCGAAGGAGTAGTCAATGTCGGGTGGGCCTGAATCCGCCGTTTCACGTGAAACAGTTTCACGTGAAACCGACCATCGATCCGACCAGGCGACGAGCTCCGGGAATGGAGACGACGGATTCACGGCCCCCTACAACGGAATTTCCGTCGAGGAGACTCCGATCGGTGCCGCCGCGCACCGCGCAAGCCAGGTGCTGCACCCCCACTCAGTTTCCCTGCCGAAGCCACCCGAACGCCGGATCCTCACGATCGCCAATCAGAAGGGCGGCGTCGGCAAGACGACGAGTGCGGTCAACCTCGCATCCGCGCTCGCGATTCAGGGACTCACCGTTCTGGTGATCGACCTCGACCCGCAGGGTAACGCCAGCACTGCATTGGGCGTCGCCCACCACTCCGGCGTGCCGTCCAGCTACGAGCTCCTCCTCGGTGAGGTGACCGCTGCGGAAGCGATCCAGACGAGCCCGCACAACGACCGGCTGTTCTGCATTCCCGCCACGATCGACCTCGCCGGCGCCGAGATCGAATTGGTCTCCATGGTCGCCCGCGAGGGGCGGCTGAAGGGCGCGCTCTCGGAGAAGGCTCTGGGCGAGGTGGATGCCGACTTCATCCTGATCGACTGCCCACCGTCGCTCGGACTGCTCACGGTGAACGCGATGGTCGCTGCCAAGGAAGTGCTCATTCCGATCCAGTGCGAGTACTACGCCCTCGAGGGTGTGGGACAGCTGCTGCGGAATATCGAACTGGTGCAGGCGCACCTCAACCCGGACCTCCACGTATCGACGGTCCTTCTCACGATGTACGACGGGCGCACCAAGTTGGCCGACCAGGTGGCAGAAGAGGTCCGCAACCACTTCGGTGACGCGGTCCTCCGCGCTGTCATTCCCCGCAGCGTCAAGGTGTCCGAAGCTCCCGGGTACGGGATGACCGTGCTCGATTACGACCCCGGTTCGCGGGGAGCCATGAGTTACCTCGACGCGGGACGTGAACTCGCAGCACGCACCGCACACATCACGAAGCAGGAGCAGCGATGAGTCAGACGCGTAAGGGTGGACTTGGCCGTGGACTGGCTGCGCTCATTCCTACGGGACCGACGACGACGGGACCGGGGCTGGGCAACGCCGCCGCCGACGTCGTGATCGGGACGGACCGGCGCAACGTACTGACCGCTCCCGCACCGAACTCATCGGACTCTGTGACTGACAACAAGACCGCTCCCGCGTCCACGGGAAACACGTCCACGGGAAACAACGGAGGGAGCAACGGCGCCGACGGCGCATCCGGGAACGGTGCTCAACCCCTCCCCTCCCCCACCGGAGCGGTGTACAGGGAGATCGCTCCCGACCTGATCGAGCGGAACCCCAAGCAGCCGCGTCAGGTGTTCGACGACGACGCTCTCGCCGAGCTCGTCCACTCGATCCGCGAGTTCGGGCTGATGCAGCCGATCGTGGTGCGTCCGCTCGACGACGGCAAGTTCCAGCTCGTCATGGGCGAGCGTCGGTGGCGTGCCAGCCAGGAAGCCGAGCTGGAGACGATCCCGGCGATAGTCCGCGAGACCGGCGACGACGCCATGCTCCGCGACGCGCTCCTGGAGAACATCCACCGCGTGCAGCTGAACCCTCTCGAAGAGGCCGCGGCGTATCAGCAGTTGCTCGAAGAGTTCGAGGTGACCCACGAGGAACTGGCGGCGAAGATCGGCCGCTCGCGTCCCGTCGTGACGAACATGATCCGACTGCTGAAGTTGCCGATTCCCGTGCAACGCCGCGTCGCGGCGGGTGTGCTGTCCGCCGGTCACGCTCGCGCCCTGTTGTCGCTGGAGGCAGGAGCCGACGCGCAAGAAGTGATGGCGGCACGCATCGTCGCGGAGGGCATGTCTGTTCGCGCGACGGAGGAGGCGGTGACCCTCGCCAACCGCAGCGACGACCAGGCGTCGCAGCCCGCCCAGCGTCGCAAGCCCATCCAGATGCCGGGCCTGCAGGACGTCGCCGAACGGCTGTCGGATTCGTTCGACACGAGGGTTACGGTCAGCCTCGGCAAGCGCAAGGGCAAGATTGTGGTCGAGTTCGGTTCGGTGGACGATCTTCAGAGGATCGTTGGGATGATGGAGGCACAGAAGGCCGATTCGTGAGCGCCTGACAGAGGTAGAAGTTACCCGCGGGTGATCCGTCACTGTGACAGTGGCCGCTGACGGACCGACTCCAGCAGAATTATCGGGGGCGAAAAACGTTGAATACCAGAGGATGTCGAATGATCTGCGGTAGTGACATATGGAGGCTGAGCTAGCCAGTGTCGACTCACGTCACATCGCTCACTCTCGACGGCTTGGATAAGCTCTCCGCCCACGCTCGTCGCTGTGTCTTCTGGGAAATGGATCCGGCGGCGATCCACAGTTCGCGCGGATTCTGCGACCAGGAGTTCGAGAAGGAAGCCTGGCTCTCCATGGTCATGCTCGAATGGGGATCGTGCGGTCAGGTTGCCGTCATGGACGGGAAGCCGGTCGGCAGCGCCCTCTACGCTCCCCCGCGAACCGTGCCGCGCGCGCAGCTTCTCCCGACCGCTCCGGTCGGTGCCGACGCCGTCCTCCTCACCAGCCTCCGGCTCGAGCCGGCCGGGGAAGAACAGAATCTCGGGACCACGTTGATCCAAGCCGTGGTGGCCGATTTGGTGCGCCGCGGGGTTCGCGCGCTCGAGGCGTTCGGTATCCGCAACGCCGACGGAACCGGTCCGATCGACACGCACGGGATGGCGTCGGCCACCGCGGCCCGCGAGTGCTCCCCCGAGGAGTGCATGATCCCGGCCGATTTCCTCGAGGACAACGGTTTCGAAATCGTCGCGCCCCACCATCGGTTCCCGCGCCTGCGGCTCGAACTGAACCGGGATCACGGGTGGAAGGAAGACGTGGAGGCTGCCCTGGAGCGTCTGATCCACACCGCGTCGGTGAGCATGGTCGACATCGGGGAGCGCACACCTGTCGGTGCGCACTGACCGCTCGGGAACGAGAAGTCAGGAACGTTCGGAGGAAGACAGCTCTTCGGCGAGCAACTCGGCGAACGTGAACGTTCCGGTCGGCTGATCGTCCTGACCGAGCAGGTACAGACGCTTGACGGAAATGAGGATCGCTTCGGCGATGGCGTCGCGGGCCCGCGGGTTGGACAGCACCGCGGCATCGAGGTCGTTGGTGAGGTAGCCGAGGTCGATCTGCACGGTCGGCATGTTCGTCAGACGCAGCAGGTCCCAGGTGCGGCCGTGGGTCCGGCAGTCCTGCAGCGGCGTGCGTGCCACGATCTCCCGCTGGATGAATCCGGTGAGAACCTGACCGATCATCGACGTCGAACCGTGCGAGTTACCGAAGTGGAAGCTCGCGACTCCGTTGGCGGACGGGCTGGTGTTTCCGTCGCACCGCAACGAGATCATCAGATCGGCGTCGAAGGCGTTCGACGTGGACGCCCGTTCGATGTCGTTGGGGTTCGCGTGGTGCGGGCGGGACAGGAACGTCTCCATGCCCGTCGCGGCCATGCGGCCCTCGAGGCGGCTGGCGAGGTCCCACAGGATGTCGGACTCCGAGATCGTGCCGTACGGAGACCGCACGATGGTCCCGTAGGTGTCGCCGCCGAGGCCCGGGTCGATGACGATCCGCTTGCCGCTCAGCTGGGGGCCGGAGCTGCGAACCATTTCTTCTTCGCTCATCGCATGGGGTGACCCACCGGTGACGCGGGTGCCGAGCAACTCGAGCGACCGCAGGGTGGCCGGACCGCAGATGCCGTCGGCGGCGATCCCGATCTCCCGCTGGAACGAGGACAGGGAGTCGTGGGTCTGCGGGCCGAAGAACCCGTCGACGCGACCGACGTAGAAGCCGAGATCCTGCAGGCGGGTCTGCAGGGTGGCGACGTCGTCCCCGTAGAGCGGTGCGGACAGCTGGTAAATCAGCGTGCGCGCGCCCAGGCGGTACGACGCCTCTTTCATGGACCGGTAGGTGGCAGGACCCACGATTCCGTCGACGAGAAGCCCACGCTGCTGCTGGAAGGCCCGTACGGCGCTGTCCAGGTGATGATCGAACACGGCGTCGGGAGCGATCCAGTGCGAACCGTTGGTGCCCTCGCGCCGGGTGTCGGCGACGCCGTTGTGCAGGAAACCGAGACCGGCCAGAGTGCCCCGAATCTCAGCGACGGCCGGACCATGGTCGCCGTGACGGAGTCGGTGCATTTTTCAGGGCCTCTCAGTCCGAATCAACGAGTACATACGAGTCTCGGTACAAACAAAACGATCGATGTGTTCCGGTCGGTCTAGCTGTGCGACTGGAGCACATCGATCGATTGTCTCAGAGATTCCCACAAAATCGGGAATCGCGCCGGGTGTTCGGGTGTCGATCAGAGAACGTCGGCGAGCTCTTTCAGCAGCGCAGCCTTGCCCTTGGTGCCGACGATCGTGTTGATCGGCTTGCCGTCCTTGAACAGGATCAGCGTGGGAATCGACATGACCTGGAAGTCGCGGGCAGCGCCCGGGTTGGCGTCGATGTCGAGCTTCGCGATGGTCAGCTTGTCGCTGTGCTCACCGGCGATCTCCTCCAGGACGGGGGCGATCATCTTGCACGGGCCGCACCAGGTGGCCCAGAAGTCGACGAGGACAGGCTTGTCGCTGGAAATGACGTCCTGCTGGAACGAATCATCGGTGATGGTGACGGTATTCGACACGGGGATTTCCCTTACTCGAGGTGGGTGTTTGTGGGGTGCTCAGGCGTCGACCGGTGAGCCGGCGGCGGCGACGGTGTTGGCGGTGATGTCGCCGCGCTCGGCAAGCCAGCGCTCGGCATCCATCGCCGCGGAACATCCGGTGCCGGCGGCGGTGATCGCCTGCTGGTAGATGTGATCCACCAGATCGCCGGCGGCGAAGACCCCATCCAGCGACGTGGCGGTGGACGGGTTCTTGACGAGCACATATCCGGCGTCGTCGAGGTCGACCTGTCCCTTGACCAGTTCGCTGCGCGGGTCGTGACCGATGGCGACGAACATGCCGGTGACGTCCAGCGTGGACGTCTCACCGGTGACGGTGTCGCGGATCACGAGGCCGGTGACGCTGTTCTCGCCGAGGACCTCGACGGGCGCCGCGTTGGTCACGAACCGGATCTTCGCGTTCGCCTTGGCGCGCTCGAGCATGATGCGGGACGCGCGGAACTCCTCGCGGCGGTGCACCACGGTGACGCTGCGGGCGAAGCGGGTGAGGAAGGTGGCCTCCTCCATGGCGGAGTCGCCGCCGCCGACCACGACGATGTCCTGATCCTTGAAGAAGAATCCGTCGCACGTGGCGCAGGCGCTGACGCCGCGGCCGAGCAACTTCTCTTCACCCGGAATCCCCAGGTAACGGGCTGCGGCGCCCATTGCCAGCACGACCGCGTGGGCCTGGTAGGTCTCGCCGTTCACGACGACCTTCTTGATCGGGCCGGTGAGGTCGAGTTCCTCGACGTCCTCGGTGCGGATGTCGGTGCCGAAGCGCTTGGCCTGCTCGCGCATCTGGTCCATCAGGTCGGGTCCCATGATTCCCTCACGGAATCCGGGGAAGTTCTCGACGTCGGTGGTGGTCATGAGGGCGCCACCGAACTGGGTCCCCTCGAACTGCAGCGGTTCGAGTTCCGCGCGCGCCGCGTAGACGGCAGCGGTGTATCCGGCAGGTCCCGAACCAACGATGATGAGTTCATGAACCGTCGATGGAGTGGTCATGCGGGCCTTCCAGTAGTGAGGGGTGCTCAGTCGTATGGATCAACACAAGACTAAAGGGTGTTGTTCCCCGACTGCAGGTGATACCGGTCGCTCCCCTCGCAGGCGCCCTGATCAGCGCAGAGTCTCCCGGATGACGCAGCGGGTGCCCGTGTAGATGGTGGGCATGCATTTGTTGCAGTGGATGCAGAGTCCCTCGGGCACGTGCCGGTCGCGGAACTTGTTGACGAGGTCCGGGTCGCGGAGCAGGGCGCGCGCCATCGCGACGAATTCGAACCCTTCGCCGAGTGCGTTCTCGATGGTGTCGAGTCTGTTGATGCCGCCGAGGAGGATGAGCGGCATCGACAGGGCCTCGCGGAACTGCCGGGCCATCGGGAGGAAGAAGGCTTCCTCGAACGGGTAGGTCGGAAAGATGCGCGGCCCGTAGACCTTCAGGCCCCAGCCCACCAGCTTGGGCTGTGACGCAATGAATTCGGCCATCGGAACCTCGCCGCGGAAGAAGTACATCCCGTTGAGCAACGAGCTACCGCCGGTGAGCTGCAGCGCGTCGAGGTGCCCGTCGGCTTCGAGGAGCTGCGCGATGCGGAGACTGTCGTCGAGCCACAGCCCCTTCGGAACACCGTCTGTCATGTTGAATTTGGCCGTGACGGCCACCGAGTCGCCGACGGCGTGGCGCACCCTCTCGACCACCCGCCTGGGGAACGCCGCCCGCCGCTCCAGGCTGCCCCCGTACTCGTCGGTCCGCCTGTTGAGGTTGGGGCTCATGAACGAGCTGAGGAGGTAGTTGTGCCCGAGGTGGACCTCGATCGCATCGAATCCGGCCTCGACGGCATTGCGGGCTGCATCCTCGAAGTCGCGGGTGACCTGGTCGAGTTCTTCCCGGGTGGCACCCTTCACCAGACCCATGGCGGGCGGGCTGAGGCGGGTGGACGGCGCGAGGGTCTTGGTGCGGTTGGACAGTGTGTTCGCGACCAGACCGGCATGACCGATCTGCGCCGCGACCAACCCGCCTTCGGCGTGGACGGCGTCGGTGAGCCGGCGCAGATCGGGGACGCGGGCGCCATCGAGCACCAGGGTGTTGGCGTGGACGCGTCCGCCGGGTGAGACGGCGCAGTACGCGACGGTCGTCAGTGCCGCGCCGCCGCGAGCGACCTCGGCGTGGAAGTCGATGAGCTGTTCGGTGACCCGGCCGCGCGGCATGACGCCCTCGAACGTGGCGGCCTTCACGATGCGGTTGCGCAGTGTCAGGGGACCCAGGCGGGCCGGCTCCCAGATATCGGGGTGCGTTGGTGGAACGCTCATGGTGGTCTGCCTTCGAGGGTGGTGGTGTGAGGGCGTTCAGGCGAACGTCGCGGCCAGCGCCGCGCGGGCAGGCCGCCAGGTGAGCCCGAGCTCGTCGCGGGTTCGCGAGTCGTCGGTCGGGGTCGCCGAAGTGAGTAGCCAGGCGGCCTCGTAACTGAGCCCGGCACTGAGGGGTGTGAACTTGCCGATCACGTCGGCAAACCGCCCGATCGTGCGAAAAGTTCTGCCCGACAGCGGGATGCGCCGAAGGCGACGGCCCGAGGAGTGCTCGAGGACGTCGATGAGCTGGTTGAACTCGACGAGTTCGCCGCCGCAGACGTATCGCCGTGGACCGCGGCCGGGGTGCATCGCGGCGGCGTGGACCGCGGCCACGTCGCGCACGTCGATCATCTGCATTCCGCCGTCGAATCGGGGTGCCACCCTGCCGCTGACGATTGCGGCCCAGCCCTGTTCGGTGACGCCCTTCGCGGTTCCGAGCCCGGGACCGACGACGCTCGTCGGGTAGGTGATGACCACGGGGGCGCCCGCGTCCTGGAGTGCGCGGGCGATGCGATCGGCCGCGGCCTTTGTCCGGCCGTACGCGCTGCGGCCCGAGGCCGTCGGACTGTCCGGTCCGATGACGGCGTCGGGCGACGGAAACAGGGCGCTGAAACTCGCGACGTGGATGATCGGGTCGAGTCCGAGGAAGGCCGCCCGGGTGAGGATCGCGGCGGTGGCCTGCGTGTTGATCTCCCACATCAGCTGTTCGCGGCGGTCGTCGGTGCCCACTACCCCGGCGGCGTGGAGTAGGGAGTCGCAGCCGTCGAGAAGGCGTGCGAGCACCTGGGCGTCGCGGATGTCGCCGACCACCTGCTCGATCCGCGCGGCGTCGTCCCCCGCCGCCGCGAGCAGGGTGTCGGGAGATTCGGTGGGCAGCACCAGCAGTCGAACCGTGTGGCCGGCGGCGAGGAGCGCCAGCGTGGTGTGGGCGCCGATGTATCCGGTGCCGCCGGTGACCGCGATCTTCATGTGCCCGTCCTGTTCGAATTACGATGCCACTGGACTCGTAATAGGTACGATATAGCGCGGAAGGCACTTCTGTCCCACAATTCGAACCAATGAATGCAACCGGAACCGGCCGCCCCCGCGACCCGCGGATCGACACCGACGTCCTCGGGGTAACCCGTGCGATGCTCGTGGAATCGGGTTGGGAACAACTGAGCATCCGGGCCATCGCGACGCGCTCCGGGGTGAGCAGGGCGTCCATCACCAGACGGTGGCCGTCGAAGGCTCATCTGGTTCTCGACGCCATCCTCGGTGCGACACCCGACCTGACACCGTTCGAGGGCACCGATCGCGAAGGCTGGATCCGCTGGGTGGTGACCGGCAGCGCCGAACTGTTCTCACGACCGGAGGTGCGAGCGGCCACGCCGGGTTTGCTGGCCGCGATCCGGGACCACGACGATCTCCGCACCGCGCTCTGGCGGGGATTCAGCGGGCCGAGCACTCAGCTGTTCGGGAACGAGGAATCCGAGGACGGGGGGTCGATCACCGCGACGGCCGTTCTGGTGCTCGCCGCCGGCGCCGCACTGTTCACGAGCCTGATCGCCGTCGAGGACGACACTCCGGAGCTGCGTGCGAAGATCCTCGAGCTGCTGATGCCGGTCGCCCGTTCGGAGCGGGAACGCCCCTGAGGATCAACCGATCTCGGTGACGGCGATCGTCGCCGGATCTCCCGTGCCGCACGCGCTGCCGACGACCAGGGCCGTGATCTGCGGCGGACGTGGCCCGGCCAGCAGCAGCAGTACCCCGGGAACACCGTCGAGGCGAACCTCGCCGGAACCGAGTAGAGGGCGAGACGGTTCGATCCCGTTGGCGCTCAGGCATTCTGACAGTTGTGCGGGATCTTCGAGTGGTCCGAGCTGCCGCGAACCGATCACGGTGAGCAGGCGTCCGGAGTCGAGATCGGTACCCAGATCGAGAACGGCTGGTGTCGGCGGGGTTTCGGAACTGGGCAGGGCGACGGTCGGGGTCTCGGGTTCCCGGCTGTCCGGCGTGACGACCGCGACCGCCACCACGACCGCTGCCGCCGCCGCGAAGGTCCCCGCGGCCGCGGTCGCCCACTTCCGTCGCCGGGCGAGCGGCACCACGGTGGCCTCGGCAGGCGCGTCCCGTTCCGCGGCGAGGGCGCGGTTGATGCGGTCGGCGACGTCGGCGGGAATCGGGGTCGAGACGGAATGATCGCGGCCGAGCGCGCCCAGCTGATCGGTGACCCGGTCGAGGGCGTCGATGACAGCCATGGCCTGCGGGTCTTTCCGGACGAGCGGCCACAGGCGATCGCTGACCGACTCCGGCAGCACCCCGGCGTGGAGATCGGCCAGCAGGTCCTCGGAGTACGGCGGTGCAGGCAGCGCGGCACCGGACGGGTCGGGTTCACGGTCGGCCATGGCACCTCCTCACCGATTCATTGTGGTCCGGGACATCAGGACACTTCCCCGCTCCTACTACGTTTTGACGTCCCGGAGTCATGATCGGTTCCCCTCCACCCGAAAATATTCGAGGGAGGCGGCCAGCTTCTTCCGGCCGCGGGCGCAGCGGCTCTTCACGGTGCCTTCCGGAATGCCGAGCAGGGTGGCTGCCTCGCTGGTCGAACGGCCCTCGAGGTCGACGGCGACGATCGCGGTCCGCTGATCCGGTGGGAGCTGCGCCAGTGCGCGCTCGACCACCAGGCTCAGCTCCACCTCGGAAACGTAATCGCGGGCGTCGCGCGGTTCGTCGTCCTCGTCGGCGGACAGGGACACAGCCGGACGAGCCTTGTTCCGGCGGATGCGGTCGAGGCAGGCGTTGACCACGATCGTGTGCAGCCAGCTCCGGACCGCGGCGTCCCGGCGGAACGAGGCCGCGTTGCGATGCGCGGACAGCAGCGCCTCCTGCAGGGCGTCCGCCGCATCCTCGGTGGTGTAGCTGGTGCGTTTGGCGACGTGCCACAGATGGTCGTAGTGCCGTCCGAGCAGTGTCTCGAATGCGTGCCGATCGCCGGCGACGTGCGCAGCCAACAGGTCGACGTCCGAGGGCTCGCCCTCGGAATCCCCCCGGAAGATTCGCACCGGCGGATGTTAGCTCAGTTCTCCGGTCCGCGAGCACCGGGTACCGCCTACGTCGCGGCGTTGAAACCGATGTCGGCGATGGACGATTGGTTCTTGCCGCCGGAATTACTCAGGCCGGTGATCCACACCAGGACGTTCTTGGTGGGTCCCTCCGACTTCACCGGGATCTCGGTGACACCGTTGCCGAGGACCTTCGAGCCGAGCACCTGCGTCTGGTCGAGGGTCGGGTTCTCCGACGGCGCGCTGCGGATCTCGACGTTGGTGCCCGGCGTCGGCGAGTTGATCCACACGCTCGACAGGGTCGTCGGCTCGTCCAGCGTGACCATCAGGCCCACACCGTTCTTCAACGCGGGGAAGGGCTGGAAGTACGAGTCGGTGCTCCACACGGTGGATGTGTTGCCGTCGACGGCCAGCCGGGCGTTCGCGGCGGAGTCGGGTGTGCCCTGCGGCGAGAACACCGTTGCCCCCGAGGGTGTGACCGGTGCGACGTTCGCCGCCGGGGCGGGCGCGGGTGCGGGCGACTCGGGGTTGGGCGGAGCCTCGGCCGAAGTGGTGAGCCCGAAGTCCTGTTCGGTGAGCGGCGCGTCGGAACTGCTGCCCGTGAGGAACGTCGCGAGCCAGAAGCCCAGGAGCGCCAGCACGATGATCGTCACGACAGCGAGACCCACGAGCGCCGCGATCATCCGGTTGGACTTCTTCTTCTCCGCCTCCAGCGCTTCCGGGTCGGCGAGAGCGTGACCGGTCGTGCCGGGGCCCCGCTGCCCGAGCCGCAGAACGGGGATGAATTCGGTCTTGTCGTTGACGACGGACGCCTGGTCGAGAATGTGCTGCACGGTGGCCGCGGTGCGGATTCCCCCGTTCGGCTCGAGCGAGCGCAGTGCCACCGCGGAGATCTCGAACGGAACCTCCGGCCGGATCACACGCGGCCCGATGGGCTGCCCGCTCGAGTCGCGGTCGGCCAGTCGCATACCGCCGACGCTGCCCGGACGGTGCGAACCCGACGGATCACCCGCGGGAGCGGACGGGTCGCCCAGCGGCCAGCGCGCGGTGATGAGGGCGTAGAGCATGGCGCCCAGTCCGCGCACGTCGGAACTCGAGTCGGAGTCGGCGAGCGTGGCCGGGAACGCCAGCACGGCATCGCCGTTGATGCTGATGCGGACGCGGTCGGGGTGGTCGATGGACAGTGCCCCACCGGCCCGGTGCGCGGTCTCGGCGGCCGCGGCGAGCGCGCGGATGGCACTGGCGGCGCCGATCGGAGACGGCTTGGTGTCGGCCATCTCCCGCAGCGAGCGGCCCGGGGTCCACTCGGCGACGACGATGCCGCCGGAGCTACCGCGGACCACGTCGAGCACGCGGGCGAGTCCGGGCGAGTTGATCCGGCCCAGTCGCAGGGTGCGCGACAGAATGGCTTGCGGGCCTTCGGGACCGGCCGACGTGGAGCGCTGTTCGGCGTCCACGAACGTCAGGGCCACCTCGCGGTCGAGCTTGACGTCCAGCGCCTGCCAGAACTGCAGTCCCCGCGAACCGCCGTGCGGTGTCAGCAGGCGGTACCGACCGCCCGCGACGGACGCACCGGGAATGAGCTTGGGGCCACGGGGAGTACGACGCGGGCCTGCGCCGGGCTCACGTCCGGGCGCAGGTGTGATCGGGATCACGCCAGTGTCGTAACTGAGATCTCGTGCGGGGGCCGCGCCCATGTGACGTGTGTCTCCGCGCGACTCGCCTGCATCGTTGGCGGGAGTCGTCGGCGCAGCCTTCGTCTCGGCATCCGCACGATCGCCGGTCTCCTTGCTCTGCCCCGTTTTCGGAGTGTCTGCGGAGCCCGCGGACGTGTTTGCGTCCTTCTTCTGCGGTGCGTCGGCGCCGGCCGGCTTGTCGGTCTTCGCGGAGTCGGTGGAGGCCGACTCGGACGAGATCCGGGTGGTCGGGGCGTCGACGCCGTTGGGGGCGGCGGCCGAATCGCGTTCGGACGCTTGCACCGTAGAACCTCCGGCTCTCTTGCTGCCGGCCACGTCGTCGTCGCTCACCCTCACTCCTTCATTCTCGAATGCCCAACTCCGACCAGTACCGGGCGGCGATCCGACCCGCTCGTGTCCAGGGTACGGGAGTCCACCGGGTCGTTCGATACCACGCGGCTGTCCCCCGAAGTCGTGCGGTGTGGCGCGGACCACGGGAATCAGTTCAGTTTCGGCCTCTGCGAGCGGGTCGACCTCCGGTTCCGGTGCGGCGCCGCGACCGCGCAGGGCACGAACCTTGCGGGCGACGGCGACGGTGATGGACACGATTTCGGGGATCTTCGCGAACCAGAGGATCACGAAGGTGACGACGAGCATCAGCACGCCGCTGATCATGACCCGGACCATCGAGCCCGGACCGCCGAACAAACTGGTGAGACGGTCGAGCCCGAGGAGGCGGTCGGCGCCGAGCATGACGAGCGCACCCGCCATCGACGCGAGCACCACCACCCACACCGTCTTGCCGACGTTCGCCATCTGCAGGTTGCCGAGACTGCGGTGCAGCAGCCAGCCCCCGACGAGCGCGCCGGTGATGTAGCCGAGGCCGTTCGCGGCGCCGAGCAGGATGACCACCTGGTCGTCGCTGGAGGCGACGAGCGGGGTGAGCGCCGACAGCGCGATCTTCACCGCGGTGATTCCGAGGACGATCCACGTGGGAGTCCAGGCCTGCTCGCGGGCGTAGAACACGCGGAGCTGGATCAGCACCAGGGAATAGGGAATGAGCGTGAAGGCCGACCAGCTGACGGCCTGACCGAGGCGTTCGGCGTCACCGGACCCGAAGTTGCCGTACCCGTACAGTGCCTGGCCGATCTCGGGGCCGGCGAAGGTGAGGAACGTGATGATCGGGATGAGGGAGATCATCGTGAGACGGGTGGCGACGGACAGGTCGTCCACGACGGCCGGGGTGTCGTCGGCGGCGGCGTTGCGGCTGAGTCGCGGCATGATCGCGGTCAGCACCGTCACGCCGAGCACGCCGTACGGCAGCTGCAGCAGGAGCCACGCGTTGTTGTAGATCGCGGGACCCGACGCGTCCGCGTGTGACGAGATGCGGGTGGCGACGATCATGCCCGCCTGGCTGATCAGCACGTACAGGATGATCGCGACGGCCATGCCGCCGAACTGCTTGAGCCGGTCGTCGAGGCCCCACAGCGGTTTCAGCGAGATGCCCTCGCGCCGGATCGCAGGCACCAGGCTGAGCGCCTGCACCACGACACCGAGCGTGACGCCCACACCGAGGACCAGCAGTTTCGGGTCGCTCATCCGCACCGGATCGAGGGTGATCTCCCCCGGCGTCGCGTAGTAGATCACCAGCACGGTGAGCATCACGACGTTGTTCAGCACCGGAGCCCAGGCGCCGGGTTTGAACACCTGCCGGGTGTTGAGAATGGCCGTGAGCAGCGCCGACAGTCCGTAGAACAGGATCGCGGGAAGGAGGAGATAGGACAGAGCTGTGGTGAGGGACGTGTTCACCTTGCCGTCGGCCGACAGGAAGACGTGGGTGGTGAGCACGGGTGCCGCGGCGGTCGCCAGCACCGCCGCCGTGCCGAGCAGCACGCACGTGGCGGTGAACAGTCGTCGCACGAACGCCGCACCCTGGTCGGGGTCCTCGCGTTCGGCGCGCACCAGGACGGGCACCACGATCGCGGTGAGCACCGCTCCCAGCACGAGCTCGGAGATCATGTTCGGGATCTGGCTGGCGACCGTGAACGAGCTGGCCACCGAGCCACCCAGCAGCGTCAGGACGAGGAGCTGCTTGGCGAATCCGGTAATGCGGCTGACGAGCGTCGCCACCGCGATCGAACCGGTGGACGCCAGAAGTCGGGAGTTGCTCTGCTTCTGCGGCGCGGTCGAGGGCCCGGAGTCGCGGACCGGAGGCGGCGAGGGGTCGACGCGGATGGCCGCGAACTGCACCGTCGGCGCTTCGTCCGGCCGTATTTCGCGAGCCCAGTGGTCCCGCTCCCACGGCGCGACCCGGGGATGGGAGCGATCGGGAAGCCTCTGGCCCCTACTGGGCAAGTTCCCGGTCATGAACGTTCGTACCCTTCGTCAGCTGGATCCGGCTGGCCGCGGAATCGATGCCACAGCCGGCGGCCGGCGAGGAACAGCAGCAGAGCACCCGCGCATGCTGTCAGTATCGCCAACGCCTGCCCGTACGCGTTGGACCGTACCGTCACGCTGGTCGGCTCTCCCAGTTGCTGTCCATCGGCGGTGGTCAGAGAGAATTTGACGACAAGCTTGCGGGAGTCGTTGGCCTCGGTGGGAACGGTGAGGGTGCGACTGCCGCGCGGGGGCAGCGTGGTGGGGCCGATGTCGGTGATGGTCATCCCCGAAGGCGCATCCACCTGGAGACGGACCGTGATCCCGACCGGCAGGTCGTTCCTGGCCACCAGCAGCAGCGGGCTCTGTTCCGACGCCAGCGTGTAGACCCCGCCCGGCGACACGACGGTGACGGCCCCGAACAGGTCGTCCATGGTTTCGGCCACCTCGTCGGCGCGCGTGTCGGACGCCTCCTCCGCGGACCGCCGTTCGTCGTCGCGGCGGTGCGCGAGGCTCATCGAGCGCAGGAGGTCCTCGCGCAGCGGTGCCGTGAAGCGTTCCGGGGTGAGCGGGGCCTGCGGGTCGTCGACCAGCGCGGCGTTCAGCGCCTCGATGCGGGGCGTCTGCGTGGCGGCGGCGTCACGGATATGGGCGGGGACGCCGTCCTCGGCGGCCTGATCCGGGTAGTCCAGGGTTGCGATCTCGGGTGAGCCGGGCTGACGTCCCAGCAGCGCGGTCAGCGGCTGGGGCGTCGCCAGCCCCGAGCGCATCAGTGAGGACACCGTGGACAGCAGTGTCTTCGCGTCCTCGGCGCCGGCCGTCCACAGCTGCGGCGGCACCACCATCAGCGATCGGGGGGTACCTGCGGTCCGTGCGGTCTCGGGTTCGAGCGCAGACCACGACACTGCACCGAGCGCGTCCTGGAGTCGCGCGGTCTGGGAATCGTCCGAGAGGTCGTACCGGGCGCGTTCGGGGGTATAGGAGGGAGTTTGCGGCGTCGTCCCCATGGCGGCGAGCGCCGTGCCGACCGAGGGATCGAACAACAGGGCGTCGACGCTTCCGATGGCCGCAGGCGCCTCGGTGGCCGCCGGGGTCGTATCGCCGTTCGCGGGAACGGGAGCGGGCGGCGGTGTCGCCTCGATGACGTGGGCGCTGTCGCGGGGCGTCGTCGTGTCGATGGAATTCGCGGCCACGAGCGTGGTGGTCGCCTCGTCTCCGCGGAGCATCTGCGCCGTCGCGTCGTCGAGCACCCCGGCGTCGCTCCACACGAAATTGCGCAGCGACGTGACACCCAGAACGTTGTCGACGATGTCCGCGGGGGCGTCGACGGCGGTCGCGGTGAGGTCCGGGTTCGCGACCTCGGTGATCGCGGACAGGTCGGCCTGCGCGAACGGCACCGATGTGGTGCACATGGACGCGGCCAGCGACCGGGCCCGGTCGAGCCACGCCGACGCGGCATCCTTACCTGCGCCCTCGTGCGCGGAACCGGTGGGATCGGACGGGTCGTCCACCACCAGATATCCGCGCGTCATGTTCTCGACGGTGATCAGCAGGTCCGGGTCGACGGCCAGGCAGAGACTGTCCCGGAGCGTGTGGTCACGGTCGACGCTCTCCCGGGTGGCGAACTCCGCCGCGCCCAGCAGTTCGTCGAGCCGGCCGCCGTCGGCGAGCGAGGTCGCGAGGTCGTCGTCGACGAGACGGACCGGTTCGGTGACGGAGCCGGGCACCCCCGCCGCGAGCCGGGGCCGGTCGGCGAGCGGCCACAGCATGGTGACGGCGACGGGACTGGAGATGTCCGGGGGCACGGCCGGAGTGCCGGGGACCCCGAACACGGGGAGCAGGAAACGGGCGTCGTCGAGACGCGCGGCCCCGCCGTATTCGGGGGTGCCGTTCACGTTCACCATCAGCGGATACACGCCGGGTTCGGTGATGTCGAGGGAGATGTCGGTGTCGGACCGTAGTGGCAGCGACAGCGTGAACTGCTTGCTCTGTCCCTCGTCGAGGCGGCCCGCGACCGTGTCGAACATGCCGACCGTGTCGTACCGGGACTGATCGAGGGTGAGCGATGTTCGGAGGCCCTCGCTGCTCGCGACGGCGGGAGCGCGCTGCATTCGGACGCTGACGTCGCGGACCGTGCGGTCGCCGATGTTCTTCACCGAGCCCGAGACGGTGACGAACGGGTCGCTGGTGGTGGTGACCGTGGACGGGGTGACGTTGTCGATGTGCAGCTCGAGGAACTCGGGGTCCTCGTCGACGGTCTGGGTGCCGGCGCTCTCGGGCGGCACAGGGTCCTGGGCCGCCGCCACCACGGTGCTGGTGGGAGCCAGAACGACCGCGAGTGCGGTCAACGTCACGGCACCGACCCGACGCAAAGCCATCCTCATCCGGCGTCTGGCCCCTTCTGGAGCTTCAGGTCGGGGGCGGTCGGGGTGGTAGTCATCTTGGAGATCAAGTCACCGGCGATTTCTGCGAGTTTCCGTTCGTCTGCGTAGGCCAGGCGTGATCCCAGCTCGGCGAGCGGCACCCACGCTACCTCGGTGACTTCCACGTCTTCGTCCGACAGTTCCCCACCGAGGCATCTCAGCAGATAGTGGTGGACGGTCTTGTGGACCCGTCGGCCCTCGGTGACGAACCAGTAGTCGATGCTGCCGAGCGACGCGAGGACGGTGCCCTGGATGCCGGTCTCTTCCTCGACCTCACGCATCGCGGTCTGTTCGGCGGTCTCACCTTGCTCGATGTGTCCCTTGGGCAGCGACCACAGCAGCCGCCCGCGTCGGTCGGTGCGTCCGATCAGCGCGGCGCACAGATTCTCCCGCGGTCCGCCGAGACCGTTGACGACGAGCCCGCCCGCCGAGGTTTCGCGAACCGTCCTCATGTGGGGTTTCGCGGGTTTGCCGACGGCGCCGCGCCGCCGCGAGTTGCGGCGACTCCTGTTCGCACGTTCGGCAGCAGACACCCCATCGATAGTAGTTGGCTTTGCCGTCTCCACCGGAACGCCGCACCCGAACCGAGACGCTTCGTGACACACCTGTGGTGAACCGAACGGCGAGGTGACAGCGTGTATGCGTATCTCGCTATTTGCGCACCTCGGTAAGCTTCCTGGACGTGACTGCCCCTTCTCTCGACGACGAGCGCCGTACGCGACTGCTTGCCGGCGCCGCGGTGACGCTGCGCGAGCTGTCCGAAGTCCTGACGCCGCTCGGTGAGAGGTTCGCTGCCGCCGGTCACGAGTTGTACCTGGTGGGGGGCAGTGTCCGGGACGCGATCCTGGGCCGCCTCGGCACCGACCTCGACTTCACCACCGACGCCCGCCCGGAGCAGGTGCAGAAACTGCTGTCCGGCTGGGCCGACAACCAGTGGGACACGGGCATCGAGTTCGGGACGATCAGTGCCGCCAAGGCGGGCCAGCAGATCGAGATCACGACGTATCGGGCCGACGCCTACGACCGGGTGTCGCGCAATCCCGTCGTCCAGTTCGGGACGAAACTCGAGGACGACCTGGTGCGGCGCGATTTCACGGTCAACGCGATGGCAGTGCGGATCGGTGCGGACGGCTCGCAGGACTTCGTCGACCCCCTCGGCGGCATGAACGCGCTGCTGGCCGGGATGCTGGACACGCCTTCGGCGCCGGAGAACTCCTTCAACGACGACCCGCTGCGCATGCTGCGGGCCGCCCGGTTCGTGTCCCAGCTGGGATTCACCCTGCACGAGCGCGTGCATCAGGCCATCGTCGACATGGCGCCGCAGATCGAGCGGATCACGGCCGAACGCGTGCGGGCCGAACTCGACAAGCTGATCCTCGGCGAGTTCCCCATCGACGGCATGAACGTGATGTGCGAGACGGGTCTCGCCGACTTCGTGCTGCCCGAGGTGCCGCAGATGAAGCTCGAGATCGACGAGCACCACCAGCACAAGGACGTGTACTGGCACTCGCTGACCGTGCTGAAGCAGGCCGTCGACCTGGAGGACGGCGACCCCGACCTGGTGTTGCGGTGGGCGGCGCTGCTGCACGACATCGGCAAACCGGACACGAAGCGCAACGAGCCGGGCGGCGGCGTGAGCTTCCACCACCACGAGGTGGTCGGCGCGAAAATGGTCCGCAAGCGGATGCGGGCTCTGAAGTATTCGAAGCAGATGATCGACGACGTCTCGCAGCTCGTCTTCCTCCACCTGCGGTTCCACGGCTACGGCAAGGGCCAGTGGACCGATTCCGCCGTGCGTCGTTACGTCACGGATGCCGGGCCGCTGCTGCCGCGGCTGCACAAGCTGGTCCGCGCCGATTGCACCACCCGCAACAAGCGGCGGGCGGCCGCTCTGCAGGCGACGTACGACGACATCGAGGAGCGGATCGCTCGGATCGCCGAGCAGGAAGACCTCGCGCGGGTGCGCCCCGACCTCGACGGCAACGCGATCATGGACCTGCTCGGCATTCCGGCGGGGCCCGACGTCGGGAAGGCGTGGAAGTTCCTCAAGGAGCTCCGGCTCGATCGCGGCCCCCTCAGCCGCGACGAGGCCGAGGCCGAACTGCTGTCGTGGTGGGCCACGCAGCAGGGCTGACCGATCGTCGATCCGCTCGGGTCGACGTCGTCATCTCTTTACTCCGCTTTCGGGCGGCCACCCATCCGAAGTGACGACGGTCATATGACCTGGTCGCTTCTGCGGTGCCGACATCACCACCGTGCCCGGGGCCGGGTGCGAGAGACGTCATCGAACGCTCACGGGGGTTAATCCCGACGAAACACGGTTCACGGCAGCATTGATACAGGTCGTGAGCCAGGTGGACACGCGGCGACCGTGCAGGTGAGGAGCTAGTCGATGCAGCAGCAGAAAGCCGGGACTTCCACAGTGAAGACCGCCTGCTCGTACTGCGGTGTCGGCTGCGGCATGGTGCTCGAGGTCGGGATCGATCCCGAGACCGGTGCGCGCCGCGTGCTCAAGGCGTCCGGCGACAAGGACCATCCCACCAACTTCGGGCGGCTGTGCACCAAGGGTGCGACGAGCGCCGAGATGCTGGTGGCCGGTGGCCGCATGGGAACCGGGTACGTCCGCGACCAGCGTGGGGAGGCACCCACCTCGATCGATGTCGGCGCCGCCATCAGCGAGACCGCGCGCCGGCTGAAGGAACAGCTCGACAAGCACGGACCGGACGCCCTGTCGTTCTACGTCTCCGGTCAGATGTCCATCGAGGCGCAATACCTGATCACCAAGCTCGCGAAGGGCTTCGTCGGCACCAACCAGATCGAGTCCAACTCGCGGCTGTGCATGGCCAGTGCGGGCACCGGCTACAAGCAGTCCCTCGGCGCCGACGGCCCGCCCGGGTCGTACCAGGACTTCGACAAGGCCGACGTGTTCTTCGTGATCGGCGCCAACATGGCGGACTGTCACCCCATCCTGTTCCTGCGGATGATGGACCGCGTCAAGGCCGGCGCCAAGCTGATCGTCGTCGACCCGCGCCGCAACGCGACCGCCGACAAGTCGAACCTGTTCATGCAGATCGCGCCGGGCACCGACCTCGCGCTACTCAACGGCCTGCTGCACCTGCTCGTGAAGAACGGGCACACCGATCCCGAGTTCATCGCCGAGTTCACCGAGGGCTGGGAGGTGATGCCGGAGTTCCTCGAGGAGTACACGCCCGAGAAGGTCGCGGAGATCACCGGCATCCCCGAATCCGACATCCGTCAGGCCGCCCAGTGGATCGGTGAGGCCGAGAACTGGATGAGCTGCTGGACGATGGGACTCAACCAGAGCACCCACGGCACCTGGAACACCAACGCGATCTGCAACCTGCACCTGGCCACCGGTGCGATCTGCAGGCCGGGCAGCGGCCCGTTCTCCCTCACCGGTCAGCCCAACGCCATGGGTGGCCGCGAGATGGGGTACATGGGTCCTGGCCTGCCGGGGCAGCGGTCGGTGCTCGCCGCCGACGACCGGGCGTTCATCGAGGATCTGTGGGAGCTGCCGGAGGGCAGCATCCGCACGGAGGTCGGTACCGGAACCGTCGACATGTTCGAGCGGATGGTGGCGGGCGAGATCAAGGCCTGCTGGATCATCTGCACCAACCCCGTTGCCACCGTCGCGAACCGGAGGACGGTGATCGAGGGCCTCGAGGCCGCCGACCTCGTGATCACCCAGGATGTCTTCCTCGACACCGAGACGAACGGTTACGCCGACATCCTGCTGCCCGGGGCGCTCTGGGCGGAGTCGGATTCGGTGATGATCAACTCCGAGCGCAACCTCACCCTGCTGCAGCAGGCCGTCGATCCGGTCGGCCAAGCACTGCCCGACTGGCAGATCATCGCCCGCGTCGCCTGCGAGATGGGATACGCGGACGCGTTCACCTACGAGTCCTCGGAAGACGTGTTCGAGGAGATCAAGCGCACCTGGAATCCCAAGACCGGCTACGACCTTCGCGGCATCAGCTACGACCGTCTGCGTGAGACACCGGTGCAGTGGCCGAGCCCGCCCGGCAACCGCACCGATCGCAACCCCCTCCGCTACCTCAACGACGGCGTGAGCCAGAACCTGCTGTCGGCTCCCGACGGTTCACTCCCCCGGCTCGCGTTCGCCACCGCGAGCGGTAAGGCCGCGTTCTTCCCGCGCCCGCACATGCTGCCCGCCGAGATGCCCGACGACGACTACCCCTTCGTCCTCAACACCGGTCGCCTGCAGCACCAGTGGCACACTATGACGAAGACGGGCAAGGTGGCCAAGCTCAACAAGCTGAACTCAGGCCCGTTCGTCGAGATCAATCCCGCTGATGCGCAGAAGCTTTCGATCGCCGACGGCGACAAGGTGGAGGTGGCGTCCCGGCGCGGCCGCGCGGTACTTCCCGCCGTCGTCAGCGACCGCGTCCTCGCCGGAGGCTGTTTCGCCCCGTTCCACTGGAACGACTCGTTCGGCGAGTACCTCAGCATCAACGCCGTCACCAACGACGCCGTCGATCCGACGTCCTTCCAGCCGGAGTTCAAGGCGTGCGCCGTGTCCCTGTCTCGGGTGGCCCCGGTGTCGGTGCCGGAGATCCCGGAAACCGGTGGGGCGCTCACCCTGGCGCAGGGTTCGCCCGCCGCCGAGATGAGTCGCATCCTGGGCCTGGACGACTCCGCCTCCCCCACCTTCGACGAACACGAACGCACGTACCTCGCCGGGCTGCTGTCGGGGCTGCAGTCCACCGAGATCCAGGGCGTTCCGGTCCTTCCGCGAAGCGCACCGATCTCCGGGTCCAAACGGGTGTGGCTGGACGGTCTGATGGCGGGGCTGTTCTCCCGTTCCCATGTTCCGCAGAGTGCCGTGGTGCCGGACGCGAGTTCCGCGAACGCTGAATCGGTCCAGCACCCCGTGGTGGTGGTGTGGGCGTCGCAGACCGGAAACGCCGAGGAGTTCGCCGCCGAATGTGCCGAACAACTCGAGGCGGCCGGGCACGGCACCCGCCTGATGAGCATGGACGACTACGACGTCGCGGGCCTCGCCGACGTCCGCGACCTCCTGATCATCACCAGCACGTTCGGGGACGGCGACGCCCCCGACAACGGCAGCAGCTTCTGGTCCGCGCTCAGCAGCGACGAGGCCCCGACGCTGTCGCAGACCCGGTACGCCGTACTGGCTTTCGGCGATTCCAACTACGACGACTTCTGCGGGCACGGTAGGCGGATCGACGCCCGGCTGGAGCAGCTGGAGGCGAAGCGCCTCACCGAGCGTGTCGATTGCGAACCGGACTACGAGGATCAGGCACGCCAGTGGCTGACCCAGGTCCAGAAGCTGGTCCGGGAGCGTGCGGCGGCCGGCGGTGCGACCGTGGCGGCGGCCGCATCCGCGCCGGCGAGGCCCGCCGCGAAGAAGGCGGCGACGTTCACGCGGAAGTCCCCGTTGGTCACGCGCTTGACGAAGAACATTCCGCTCAGCGCGGCGGGATCGTCGAAGGACGTGCGGCAGTTCGGTTTCGAGGTGAGCGATCCGGAGTTCTCTTATGATGCGGGCGACGCTCTCGGTGTCTGGCCGACCAACAGCGACGCCGTCGTCGACGAGTGGCTGAAGGTCACCCGGTCGATCCCGGACACGCCCGTCACATTGTCGGACCTGCCGGAGATGACGCTGCGCGAGGCGTTGCGCACGAAGCTCGAGATCACGAAGGTGACCCCAGAGCTGCTCCGGTTCGTGCAGAGCCGCACCCAGGACACCGAGCTGGCGCGGCTACTGCGCCCGCAGAACAAGATCGCGCTCCAGCAGTGGCTGTGGGGGCGGCAGTCGATGGACGTGCTGGCGGAGTACGGGGTCGACGCCGACGCCGACGAGTGGCTGAGCGTCCTCAAGCGCCTCCAGCCGCGGTTGTACTCGATCTCGTCGAGCCCCAAGGTCGACCCGGGTGAGGTGCAGCTGACCGTCTCCGCGGTGCGCTACGACCACGAGGGCAAGAACCGCTCCGGGGTCTGCTCGACGTTCCTCGCCGATCACTGCGACGAGGCCGACGTGCCGATCTTCGTGCAGAAGTCGGCGCACTTCCGTCCCCCGCAGGCCGCCGATGCGCCGATGATCATGGTCGGTCCCGGCACCGGCATCGCTCCGTTCCGCGGATTCCTGCACGAACGCCGGGAATTGGGTCACACGGGCAAGAACTGGATGTTCTTCGGTGAGCAGCACGAGGCTACCGACTTCTACTACCGCGAGGAGATGGAAGCTATGCACCGCGACGGATTTCTCACCCACCTCGATGCAGCGTTCTCCCGGGACCAGCGGCAGAAGATCTATGTGCAGGACCGCATTCGCGAGCACGGCGCCAAGCTCTGGGGCTGGATGCAGGAGGGCGCGTCCCTGTACGTCTGCGGCGACGCCAGCCGCATGGCGAAGGACGTGGACGAGACGGTCCGTGAGGTCGTCCGCACCCACGGGCGCCTGGATGAGGAGGACACCGAGCTGTACATGAAGCAGCTCGCGACCGACAAGCGTTACGTGCGGGACGTGTACTGATCCGCATCTGCGGAAACATCCACTTGATCGGTCCGTATTTGCCGACATAGGATGTCGGTCATGACGCATGCGCGGGCAATGGTCGGATGACGGGCATCCGGATACGACAGGCCGCAGAACTGCTCGGCGTCAGCGACGACACGGTCCGGCGGTGGATCGACAACGGCAGCCTCGCAGCGGAGAAGGACGAGTCGGGCCGCAAGGTCGTCGACGGCCCCGCCCTCGCCGAGTTCGCGCGCGCCAACGCGTCGAAGTCGCCCGACCTGCTCGGATCGGAGTCCTCGGCGCGTAACCGATTCACCGGCATCGTGACCGCGGTGGTGATGGACAAGGTGATGGCCCAGGTCGAGATGCAGTGCGGGCCTTTCCGCGTCGTCTCCCTGATGAGCAGTGAAGCCGTCCGCGACCTCGGGCTCGAGCCCGGCAAGGTCGCGGTAGCCGTCGTCAAGTCGACCACGGTGATCGTCGAAACACCTGGAGGAATTTCATGAAGATGTCCTGGCGGCGGGCCACGACGGGGGCTGCTGCGGCTGCACTCGGTCTCGGTCTTCTCACCGGCTGCGGTTCGAACGACGACAGCAGCGCCTCGGGTTCGGCCGAGTCGACGTCCGCCTCCGCGTCGGGTGGCGACATCACGGTGTTCGCCGCGGCGTCACTGAAGGGCACGTTCACGGAACTCGGCCAGATGTACGAGACCGCGAACCCCGGATCCCACGTGGAGTTCAGCTTCGCGGGTTCCTCCGACCTCGCCGCACAACTCGACCAGGGCGCCTCGGCCGACGTGTTCGCGTCCGCCGACACCAAAAACATGACGAAGGTGGTCGACGCCGGCCTCGTCGAGGGCACTCCCGTCGACTTCGCCACCAACACGCTGACCATCGTCACGGCACCCGGAAATCCCAAGGGCATCACGTCCTTCGCGGACCTGAACCGTGAGGGGACGCTGGTGGTCACGTGTGCCCCGCAGGTTCCGTGTGGTTCCGCGACGCAGAAGGTCGAGACCGCGTCGGGTGTCGACCTCACCCCGGTCAGCGAGGAGTCGTCGGTCACCGACGTGCTGAACAAGGTGACGGCCGGTCAGGCCGACGCCGGACTCGTGTACGTCACGGACGCGGCGGGCGCGGGCGACAAGGTGACGGCCGTGGCCTTCCCCGAGGCCGCGCAGGCAGTGAACACCTATCCCATTGCGACGCTGTCCGCTTCGAAGGCACCGGACGCGGCGCAGGGCTTCGTCGACCTCGTCACGGGACCCGACGGTCAGGCAGTGCTGGCGAAGGCAGGATTCGCCCAGCCGTGATCCGGGCGGCGCGCGTCAGAGTCCCGTCCGGGCTTCCGGGCTGGATCTTCGTTCCGGCGGCGTTGGGCGGACTGTTCGTCGTCCTGCCGCTGTTCGCGATGCTGGCGAGCGTCGACTGGTCGCGGTTCTTCCAGCTGGTCACGTCGGAATCCTCGCTCGCGGCACTGGAACTGAGCCTGCGGACCGCCGCCCTGAGCACCGTGCTGTGCGTCCTGCTGGGTGTTCCGATGGCGGCGGTGCTGTCGCGCAGCAGTTTTCGAGGACTGCACGTGCTGCGGTCGCTGGTGCTCCTGCCGCTGGTGCTTCCACCGGTGGTCGGGGGCATCGCCCTGCTGTACACGTTCGGCCGGAAGGGCCTGATCGGGCAGCACCTCGAGGTCGCGGGCATCCACATCGCGTTCACCACCACGGCCGTGGTGCTCGCGCAGACGTTCGTCGCGCTGCCGTTCCTGGTGGTGAGCCTCGAGGGTTCGCTCCGGACGGCGGGCAGCCGGTACGAGCACGCCGCCGCGACGCTCGGTGCGAGCCCCACCACGGTCTTCCGGCGGGTGACGCTTCCGCTGGTGCTGCCCGGCCTGGTGTCCGGGGCGGTGTTGTCGTTCGCGCGGGCGCTGGGCGAGTTCGGTGCCACGCTGACGTTCGCGGGCAGTCTGCAGGGCGTCACGCGAACTCTGCCGCTCGAGATCTACCTGCAGCGTGAGACCGATGCCGATGCGGCCGTCGCGTTGTCGCTGGTGCTGGTCGTGGTCGCGGTGCTCATCGTGGTCGGCTCGCGGGGCTGGGCGTCGAGGGCCGCGCTGTGACCGGCCTGAGCGTCGAGGCGCGGGTGGATGCGCATGGCGTGGAGGTGGGGTTCGACCTCGGCGAGGGTGAGGTGCTGGCGGTGCTCGGGCCGAACGGCGCCGGCAAATCGACGGCACTCTCGGTGGTCGCCGGCCTGGTGCGCCCGGATGCCGGTCGGGTCGAACTGAACGGTCGCGTGCTCACCGACACCACCCGGGGCGTCGCAGTCCCCCCGCACCGGCGGGGTATCGCGCTGCTCGCGCAGCAGGCGCTGTTGTTCCCGCATCTGACGGTGGCCGCCAATGTGGCGTTCGCCCCGCGCAGTGCAGGCCGGGGACGTCGGGAGGCGCGGGCGATCGCCGAGAAATGGCTGGACGCAGTGGATGCGACGCAGTTCGCGGACCGCCGTCCGCACGAACTGTCCGGGGGGCAGGCTCAGCGGGTCGCGGTGGCGCGGGCCCTCGCGGCCGAACCTCGAGCCCTTCTGCTCGACGAACCCATGTCAGCCCTCGATGTTGCCGCGGCGCCCGCCCTGCGCGTGCTGCTCCGGCGGGTGCTGCGGGAAGGCGACCGGACCGCGGTCGTGGTCACCCACGACATCCTCGACGCGCTGGCGCTGGCCGACCGTGTGATCGTCATGGAGGGCGGGCAGGTCGTCGAATTCGGTTCGGTGCGGGACGTGCTGACGCGTCCCCGCAGTGCGTTCGCCGCGCGGATCGCCGGGCTCAACCTCGTTCCCGTGTTCGGGGCGCAGGACGGCTTCGAGACCGAGACCGGTGTTCGGCTGCACGGTCTGCCCGACGCAGATTTCGTGCCGGGTGCGCCGGCGGTCGCGGTGTTCGCTCCCCATTCGGTGGCCGTCCATCGGCGCTCTCCGGAAGGTAGTCCGCGCAACGTCTTCCAGGTGTCCATCTCGGAGATCGAGGTACGGGGGCCGACGGTCCGGGTGCGCGCCGCCGAAGCCGGAGGCCGGTTCGAACTCAGCGCCGACGTGACGGCGGCGTCCGTCGCGGAACTCGATCTGGTGCCGGGGCTGGACGTGTTCTTCGTCGTCAAGGCCACCGAGGTCGCCCTCCATGCCGTGCGTACTTGTTAACCGCGGGCGGCTAACAAGTACTCACGGGTGCAGGGACGCGTGCATCAGGTAGACGTTGTAGCTGTCCCACTCCGAGATCGTGAAATACAGATCCTTGTCCGTCGACCACGGATGCATGAAGCCGCCGTACGCCATCGGGTACTCGGCCGTGTCGACGAGCGTCGCACCGTCCGACCACGCACCCTGCGGGCTCGACGACTGCCGCAGGATGATCGAGCCGCCGATCGGCTCGAGGTAGCTCATCAGCCAGGTGCCGGCGGCCGCGTCGTAGCGGACCGACAGTTCACTGGCCACTCCACCGACGATGGGGGTCGCGAGGTGCTGGGACACCGGGGTCCACGTGCCGTCCGACCAGTACTGGTACGACGTGGTGTTGAGGACCTGATCGACCGGCACCCGGGCCAGTCCGATGGTGCCGATGCGCCCGTTGGGGGTGCCGAACATGTACACGTAGTCGCCCTGCGGCACCATCGCGGACACTTGGAAGCGGGCGCCGAAGATGTTGTCCCACTTGGCGTGCTGGTCCTTGGTCCAGGTCTGCCCGTTGTCGTCGGAGTAGGCGATGCCGCCGTAGTTCGTGTACCACATGCCGGGGACCATGCTCCAGCGCTTCACCGACATGTAGCTGAGGTACTGACGGTCACCGATCGCGAACCCCGATGTGGGGATGGTGGTGGTCTCGAAGTTGTTGATGTGCCTGCTGTCGATGATCTCGGCGGCATGGCACCGGCTGTCCTGGACCATGCTGTCGATGGTCATGCCGTCGGACAGGTCGGTGTCGGTGCTGTGGCCGAGAACGTTGCTCCGCCAGTCCTCGCCGAAGGCGCCCGGCGGAGCCCAGTCCTTGCCGAACGTGTCGCCGAACGCGACCGCGACTTCGCCGGGCTTCGTCTCCCAGGTGATGCCGAGGTCGGTGCCGTCGACCTGCCAGCGCTTGTCCGTGCGGTTCTCCGAACCACGGCCCGTCAGCTGCGACACCAACCGGACGTCGCCGACCTCCGGCTTCGCGACGGCTGCAGTGAGGGAACCACGTGCGGCCGGGTTGATCTCGACGGGTGGCGCCGCCTGCGGTTCGGGTCCGGGGCCGCCGGGAACGGGGATGGGAATGGTTTCGGGACGCGGATCGATCGAAATCTTCGGGATGGCCAGCGCACTCGAGCCGGACGAATCCGAAGACCCCGCGGAGCCGGAAGAGCCTGCAGAACCCGAGGACCCGGGCTCGGCCTCCGGTTCGTCGACCGGATCGGTGAGGTCGGGGCACGGGTCCGCGCACGGGTCGGCGGGAAGGTCCTGGGCGACACGCGTCTGATCGGCGGTCGGTCCGGGGACCGGCACCGGCACGAAGTCGGGGTACGGGATCGGGATGCTCACGGTCGGGGGAATGGGCGGAAGCAGTGGGCCGCCGCCAGGACTCGGAGGCTCCTTGGCCGGGTTGAACCCGGTCTCGCCGCAGGCGTTCACGGGCAGCCACGGAGTGGTCTCGGCCGCGGCGGGGGCGGCGGCGAAGCCGATGGTCGCGGCCACGACGGCGGCGACGCACAGCGGCACTCCGGCCACAGACCATGACTTCTCGACCACGGGACCCCTCCAGATCGGTGGTCGGAGTAATGGTGGACCGACCTGCACGTTCGGGTTGAAGATAACACCCGGCGACTGCATCCTCAGCGCACGAGCCCGGCCCGTCCGGTCACAGTGCGGTCTCACTGGCGCAGAAGAGAAAATCGGGCGCAGGTGGAACCGGATCCGATTCCGCTGCGTCCTACCTCTATATGGATCCTCTCGAGTATTCGTTCGGAACCGGTGCCGACGCCCCGACGGCGTGGACGTCACCCGCCGATCTCGACCTGGGGCCGTCCGGCGGTGTCGACGCCGTGCGGTTGGATTTCGACGGCGACGGCCTCCTCGACGACGCGATGTGGGATTCGGACGGAGACGGCGTGGCCGATCGGTCGGTGCTCGACTACGACGCCGACGAGGAGGCCCGCTACTTCACCGACCCTTCCGGCAACGGGACGTGGAATGTCGAGATGACGATGGCCGAACCACCGGTGATCGCGGCGGTGCACACGTGGCGTCCCGATCCGGTGATCGGGACCGCCGGAACCATTGACGTCAGGGCCGAAGCCGGGCAAGGTGGGTTGGGATTTCAAACTGACCGAGTGTTCGACGAGGGGAACGCATCATGACCGATCTGACCCGGGAGGCGGCGAGCGCCTTCGTCGCCGCTGCCGGCCTGGAACTCGACGAGGTGTCGGGGACGAAGGTCGTCGGCCACATCGACCTGTCCGCCGACCACCACACACCGTGGGGGGTCGTGCACGGCGGCGTCTACACGACGGCGGTCGAGTCGGCCGCGAGCATCGGTGCGAGCACTGCCGTCGCCGACCGTGGTGAGTTCGCGGTGGGTGTGCACAACGGCACCGACTTCCTGCGGGCCCGCACCGAGGGGCGGGTCGACGTGGTCGCGGTGCCCATCCAGCAGGGCCGGGTGCAGCAGTTGTGGTCGGTGGTGATCACCGCGGCCGACACCGGCAAGGAGGTGGCTCGCGGTCAGGTCCGACTGCAGAACGTGCCCATGCCGGGATCGAAATAGGCTGACTCTCAGGCGGGTTCGCGTCGGGAGTTGAACAGGACGCCGAGCAGTCCGAGGCCGTAGACCGCGCCACCCGCGAGCACCAGCCCGAGTGATCGGCCGTCGGGGGCGATCACCAGGGACGCCGCGGCGATCGATGCGATGAAGGCCACATTGAACACCGTGTCCTGCAGTGCGAACACCTGTCCCCGGCGGTCGTCCTCGATCTCGATCTGCATCGCCGCGTCTCCGGTGAGTTTGATGGACTGCCCGGCGAATCCGAGGAGCAGCGCGCCGCACAGCAGCGACGCCTGCGTCAGCGTCGCGACGAGCGTGCACTGCACGACGAGGGCGAGGATCAGGCCACCGACGATGGTGCGGGACCGTCCGACGCGCGGGATCAGGAACGGTGTCGAGATCGCGGCCAGCAGCATGCCCGCGGCGGTGGCGCCGACGGCGACGCCGAAACCGGCCAGACCGCCCGGCAGGGCGCTGACGGTGGCGGTGTCGCGGAGCACCAGAACCATGATCAACGTATTGACACCGAAAACGATCCGGTGCGTGCCTATTCCGATCATCGCGGTCGTGACACCCGGTGACTGCCACACGGCGACCGCCCCGTTGCGCAATCCGGCGGCGACGGCGCGAACCGCCCCATATGTGGGCTTCTCGTCGGCGTGCGGGCCGAGCAGCCGATGGTGGAAGCGCGACGCCGCGAATGCGGCCACCGCGGAACCGCAGGCGGCTGTCGCGACGGCGATGCCGGAGCCGCGGTCGCCTGCGCCCACGAGGGAGATGATGGCGACCGATGTCGCGGCTCCGAGTGCGGCGACGACGGAGCCGGCGGTGGCGAGCACCGAATTGGTGGCCACGAGCCAGGACCGGTGCACCACTCGCGGCAGCGCCGCCGAGACTCCCGCGAGAACGAACCGGCTCACGCCGATGGCGGCGAGGGCGAGGAGGAGGAGAGCGGACTCGCCGATTCCGGTCTCCAGCAATACGGCGGTCAGCAGAATCAGCAGTCCGCGCAGAACATTCGCCCACAGCAGCACGGCGCGGCGGTCCCAGCGGTCGAGGAGCGCGCCCGCGTACGGTCCGATCACCGAGTACGGGAGCAGCAGTACCGCGAAACCGGCGGCGATCGTGACGGGATCCGTTGCGCGCTCCGGGTTGAACAGAATCGCGCCGCCGAGTGCCGTCTGGAACATGCCGTCGCCCAGCTGACTGGCGAATCGCACCGTCGCGAGACGGGCCAGCCCGGGCGACCGCCGGAGGGTGTACGCCGTTCTGCGCCACGCCTCGCGCCGGTCGCCGAGCTGTTTCGCCATTCACAGGACCCTATCCGGCGGCCGCGACCGACCTGTCCTGCCACCACCGGACGGTCTCCTCGGCGGCCCGGTCCAGCGGGGTCGGGGCCAGTCCGAGCCGGGCCTCGCTCTCGGAGGAGTCCATCACGAACGGCTCCTCGAACTGGTACAGCATCTCCGCCAGCTCGCGGCTCCCCTGGTGCACGAGCCCGCCGCCGCGGATCACCCAGCCGGGCAGGGTGCCGACCTTCGGGACGGGAACCCCGGCGGCCTTGGCGTAGGCCTCGACCATCTGCCGCTGGGTGACGGCCGGGACGGTCGGTGCGTGCAGCACCGAGTTCCACAGCGCGGGGTCGTGGGCGGCGGCGATCATCGCGGCCGCGAAGTCGGGAACGTACGTGAACGAGTGGGGCAGGTCGGCGGAGCCGAGGACGCGCATCGTCTTGCCCGCGAGGACGACGGGCACCATGCGCTCGCCTGCGTGCGCGTTCAGCACCTGCGGTCCGAAGAAGTCGGACGCGACGACGCTCACGGTGGGAGTCGAGGACTCGGCGCGGGCCTTCAGCAACCGGGTCCGGATGCCGCGCTTGCCGGAATCGGCCGACCGCGGAGTGTGCTCGGTCATCGGCTGCTGCGACGTGTCGTACGAGTAGAGGCTCTCGGGGAACACGACGACGGCGCCGACGTGCCCGGCGGCCTCGAGCACGGTCTGCTCGGCGGCGGGGAGTTCGCGCTCCCACGCGTCGGCGCTGTAGGCGGCATGGATGCAGTGGTAGACGGCGACGGCTCCGTCGAATGCCTCACGCAGCGCGTCGGCGTCGGAGACGTCGGCCTTCCGCCGCTCGATCAGGGGATGGTCCGGGCCGCTGCCCGAGCGCGTGAGGACCCGCACCTGCCGTCCCTGTTCGGCGAGCTGCCGGGCGACGGTCCAGCCGACGGGTCCTGCTCCGGTGACGATCTCGATGTTCGACATTTCCGCTCCTGCTGTATGAGTCGATATCGGTGATTCGAGAGCACTGCTCTCTGTCCGATTCGAGAATGCTCCCCTTTGACCGCATTGTCAAGAGCAATGCTCTCGTTTGTTGACACCGCTCTCTGAAATTGCCACGCTGGACCCCATGCCAGGAACACCACGAGAGCGCGCCCGCGAGCAGACGCTGCAGGACATCACGAGGATCGGACGCGAACAGCTGGCCGCGGTCGGTGCCGCGGCCCTGTCGCTGCGGGCCGTCGCCCGCGACCTCGGCGTCGTGTCGTCCGCCGTCTACCGGTACGTCAAGAGCCGCGACGAGCTGCTGACGTTGCTCGTCGTCGACGGGTACAACGAACTCGGTGACGCCGTGGAGGCGGCCGTGGCGTCCGCAGCCGAACCGCGGGAACAGTTCCTGGCGCTCGGCCGCGCGGTGCGCGACTGGGCGCTGCGCGAGCCCGCCCGCTACGGATTGCTGTTCGGCAGCCCCGTTCCCGGCTACCACGCGCCCGGCGAGCAGACCACGACGCCGGGGACTCGCGTGATCTACGCCCTTGTCGGGATCTTCGACAACGCGTTCCGGGCGGGCAAACTCGAGGCGGCCGCGGCGGCGCCCATCGACGACGAGCTCGCGGCAGACCTCGACCGCATCCGCGCCGAACTCGGACTCACCACCCCCGACCATCTGCTCGCCCGCGGGGTGCTGGTCTGGTCGGCTCTGTTCGGGGCGGTGAACTTCGAGGTGTTCGGGCAGTACGGCGCCGATACGTTCACCACACCGGGGGCAATGTTCGAGCATCACCTAGCGGTTCTGGCCGAGACGGCGGGCCTGCCCGCGGCGTAAAGCGGCGAACCGGACGCAGGTCGCGTCCTCCGTCACATCGCATCCGCCGCGGTGGGATGATGTTCAGGTGGCGCACGCAGAAGAACCCGAAGATCGAACGGCGTCGACGGAACCGGTGGTCCGGCCCGGCAGCCTGTTGGTCTCGTCCACAGATCTCGTCGAACCCGCATTCCGTCGCACCGTGATCTATGTGATCGAGCACAACGACGCCGGCAGCCTCGGCGTGGTCATCAACCGTCCCAGCGAAACCGCGGTGCACGACGTGCTGCCACAGTGGGCGCCGCTCGCCGCGCGCCCGTCCGCGCTGTACGTCGGCGGTCCTGTCAAACGGGACGCCGCACTGTGCCTGGCGACGCTGCGCACCGGCGCGCAGGCCGACGGGGTCGCGGGTCTGCGCCGGGTCCACGGCCGCGTGGTGATGGTGGATCTCGACTCCGACCCCGAGGTCATCGCCCCGCTGGTGGAGGGCGTCCGGATCTTCGCCGGCTACTCGGGTTGGACGTACGGCCAGCTCGACTCGGAACTCCAGCGCGACGACTGGATCGTCATCTCGGCGCTCGCGTCGGACGTGGTCGCTCCCGCCCGAGTCGACGTGTGGGCGCAGGTGCTGCGCCGGCAGCCGCTCCCGCTCGCCCTGCTCGCGACTCACCCGATCGACGTCGAGCGGAACTAGCCGACACACCCCGCGCACGTCCCTGGACTGTCGGGGACGGGTGGTATCAACAGAGGTGGGGAACGAGAAGTGAGGAGGACAGCACACGTGATCGACACCTGCCACGGAACATTGATCGTGCACACGCTCTACGGGGCAGAATGCACGGACGAGTCGTGCGTCGAGTTGTCCGAGGTCCGGCACGCACTGATCATCGACTGCGACGAATTCGGCGATTGCGCGTGCTCGGCGGAGTTCGCCGAGCAGCTGCGTCACGCATCCTGAGAATCCACCTCGAGCCTCACCCCGACCTCCGACAGGCGTCGGCGCAGCTTCGGAAGATGACTGCCCGGCCAGTACAGCTGCGCACAGTCCCGGCACCGGCTGAACTCGTGTTCGTTGCCCGCGACGCCCGGCGGCGCCTCGGCGAGCGCCTCGGCACGGGGAACCGGCGCGAGAAGTCCGTTGCAGCGCGCGCACCGCGTGAACGGCGAGATCCGCGACCGAAGGTCGAAGCGGTCCAGCACTTCCCGCAACTGCCGACGTGGGTCTGTTTCGTGCAGGAACGCGCCGTGGGTGAGCGCCGACCTCTTGAGTAGGCCCGTGTCCCGGGTCAGGACGATGCGATGCTCGGATAGGGAGATGTCCACCAGTTCCGGGTCGGCGAAGTCGTTGCGGTAGCGGGTGTCGAAGCCCAGCAGGCGGAGGTAACGGGCAAGTCGGCCGAGATGCACGTCGAGGACGAACGTCGGGTCCCGCAGCGGTCGGGGGCGCAGTTTCGTGACACCGGTCAGATCGAGTCGCTCGAACATCGGGTACACCGCGACGCGTTCGCCGCCGCGCAGCAGGTGCGCGAAATCGACCGACACCTCGTCGACGAGGATCAGATCCACCTCGGTGTGCGGGACGCCCAGCGCCTCGATCCGGTCCTTCACCGACGGGGTGCCGTCGAACTCGTGCTCGAAGGTGTGCTTGCGCCGCACCGGCGGCAGAAAGTCGTTCAGCTCCTCGTAGAAGCGGAACTCGCAGTGACGAAGTGGCTCGGGCATCGGCATTTCACGTCCTCATGCCACAGTACTGGCTGCCTCGGCCCGGTCCCCACCCTTCGTGCGGACGCTCAGCACCGCGAGGACACCGCACAGGACGGCGCCGATGATCGCGAGTTCGATGATGGCAACGTGCATGCCCTGCACGGTGATGGCGATGCCCGCGCAGATGGACGGCACGGCGAGACCGACGTAGCCGACGGTGAAGAACGCGGCGAGAGTCCCGCCCTGGGCGTCGGGGGCGTGCTCCGCGGCGGCGGCACCCACGGCGCGCATCGCTCCGGCGAACGAGAGTCCGTGTCCCACACCAACGATGACCGTCACGACGCACAGCAGGGCGAGGGACGGCACGAAGTCGACGACGAGCAATCCGATCATGCCTGCGCCGACGGCGCCGATGCCCAGGGTTCTGCAGAGTACGGTTCCGAGCCGGTTGGCCACGAGTTGCGCTGTCACCGAGCAGATCATGACCAGTGCGGCGGCACCGCCGGCGACCACGAGGTTGCTCACGCCGAGCAGGCCGATGATCCACGTCGGGACCACCGACTGGAACAGGCCGACGGCGCCCCACGCCAGCGCGACGCCGAGGGAGGACAGCCAGAACACCTGACGGATGGGGGCGGGGACGTGCGGGACCTGGAACAGCTGGGTGGGTCGTGACTGCCCGGCGGTGGGTGCGGGGAGCAGCAGAACCATGATCAGCGCAGGCAGGAGCGCCAGCGCGAACAGCACGTACGGCAGGACCAGGGCGTGCGGCAGGTACTGCGCGACGGCCCCGCCGAACAGTGGGCCCAGCGAGGCTCCGAGCGCGGTGGTGAGGGTGGCGGCAAGACCAGCGCGGCGGAGGTTTCGGGCCGGTTCGTGCTCGATGAGGGCGGCGGACCCAGCGGCCGAACACGCACCGACGGCGATGCCCTGGGCGATTCGGCCGAAGAACAGCCAGATGGTCGAATCGGCAAACGCGAGGACCACGGCGCCCAGCAGGCTGAAGGAGATGGCGGCCAGCAACACGAAACGGCGTCCCAATGCGTCGGACAGCGGGCCGAAGAACAGCAGCGAGGGAAGCAGTCCGGCGACGTAGACGGCGAAGATCAGCGTCTGGACCAGCGGGGTGAATCCGAACTCGTGGCGGTAGAGCGAATACAGCGCCGTGGGGATGTTGGCGCCGAGGAGCAGCACGACGAGGAGATAGTTCAGGCCGTGGAAGTGGCGGCTGGTGGTGCGGGCGGTGGAGGTCGGGACGGTGTCGGCGTGAGCGGTTGACGTGGACGTGTGGGGTCGCCTCCTCGGGCTGTCCGAATACATAGGACGTCCTACGTAGTTTAGGCGGGCCGGTCGTGAGGCGCGAGCCGGTGAGGTGTGAGGATGAGTACATGACAGTGGTTCGGCGCGAGTCCGCGTATCAGCAGTCCCTGGACTGGATGCGTGGTCGGATCGCCCAGGGCGACTGGAAGGTGGGCGAGCGCATCCCGACGGAACCCGAGCTGATGACGCTGCTCGGGGTCGGCCGCAACACCGTCCGCGAGGCCATCAAGACGCTGACGTCGACGGGCATCCTCGAGATCCGGCGGGGGTCCGGGACGTTCGTGCGGGCACGCACCGACATCGGCGGGCTGCTCGGGCGGCAGGTTGCGGTCGCCGAGATGCTGAACGTCTTCGAGGTCCGGCGGGCGCTCGAGACGGAGGCCGTCCGGCTGGCGTGCGGTCGCCGCACCGACGACGACCTGCGATCCCTGTCCGCGCTACTCGACGAGCGGCAGCGGACGACGGATCAGCCGTCCCGGTTCGCGGACGCCGACCTCGCGTTCCACCTCGGGGTCGTGGAGGCCGCGCACAATCCGGTGCTGTCCGACCTGTTCGCCGGGATCCTCGAACCCACCCGGGCCACCTACGACTTCACCGAGGGCGTCCACCCCCCGTCGCTGACGACCGACGACCATCGTGCCGTCGTCGACGCGATCGCCGCCCGCGACGAGGACGCCGCGGTCCGGGCCGCACTCGGCTACCTCGATCGCGTGCTCGATGCGGTGCACCAGGCCTCCCGTCCGTGAGTGGTTAGCGAATCCCTGCACTCCCGGGCCACTCACGGGCGGCGGAGCCGCCTGTCGGCGAACGTGTTGAGCGCACCGGCCATTTCCTCGGCCCGTGCGCTGGTGACGGTCAGCCGGTCGCCGCACGCGGTCGTGACGATCACGGCGGGACCAGTTCTCGTCACGACGCCGTAGTTCCGTCGGCCCTTCACCTTGAGTCCCCAGCCGCCGAAGTCGTCGAACGGCTTGATCACGTCGACGCGGGCGCCCTCGATCTCGTCGACGCCGTACCGCAGGGCGGTCATGCCCATGTTCACCACCCGGATGCCGGACCGATCGACGATCACCCGGAAGCGGAGCAGGCTCACGATCAGCAGCCCGACCGGAACGAACACCGCGAGCGGCCACCACCCGTCGACGAGCTGGCAGACCGCGAGAGCAGGTGCGACACCGAGCAGCAGGACCAGCACCAGCGAGCCGACGGTGCCGAAACCGACCGTGTCCGCGACCGTCGCCGGATCGTCGGCGCGCGGCAACCGGGGGTCGGGCGGACTGGTGGCGGAGACCCGGGGTCGGTAGTCGCGCAGCAGGGCGGCGCCGAGCAGGCCGATAACCGCGCCGATCACGACGCCGAGGCCGAGCGACCACAACGGAAGCTCGGTGTCCGAGGCGTCGGTGACGTCGAGTTGGACGTAGAGCATCACCACCTGCACCGTCAGGATCAGACCGACCACGGACAGTCCGACGACGAGCATCGTGCGGCGCATCATCAGCATCGCCTGGGCCAGGGCGGCGATCGCGGCACATCCGCCACCGAACAGGACCGTCACCAGGGCAAACGTCCAGGCGCTGGACATCGGGGTGGCGAAGCCGTCGGGTGAAGTCGTGGTCCAGTGGGTTGCGATCTCCGCCGGAAGTCGCGGTTCCCAGACCTTCGTCAGGATCACCCCGGACAAGGCGGCGACCACCGGCAGCAGGAGACCGAAGACCGCGCCTGCGGGGTCGACGACGCGCGAGGACTTCACCGGACGGGCCGTCGCCAGCCGGTCAGGACGGCTGGCAGGCGCCCTTCAACGAGCACGCACCGCAGGAACTGCCGCACCCGCCGGTGTCGGCAGCGGGCACCGCCGCGGCGGCACGGGCACCGAGCGATCCGCCCGTCGCCGCGGTGAGAGCGGCAGCCACGACGCTGACGAGGACGGCGCCGATTCCGAAGACTCCGCCGATCAGGATTCCGGCGATTCCGCCGATGACGAGGAGGCCGGCCGCGGCGAGCAGGGTGGGCCCTGCGACCTTGTTGGCCAGCGCAAACGTCTGATCGTCGCGCATCGTCTCGGGGGTACGGACACCCGCCCACCGGTTGCGCGGGAGGCGCTCGGCGAGGCCTGCAACGGCGACACCGGAGACAGCGACGGCGAGCACGAACAGCACGACGGAGGCAATCAACACGAGACCAGGATACGGCGGACCCGGACGCGCAGGTGAGCCCGGGTGGGGTGAGGCTCTACCCTGGTTGACGGTATCCCCCTAATTCAGAATGTCAGCCAAGTAGATAGCGACCACAGTGACCGAGCACGTGCAGCCCGCCAACCCGTCCGACGCGACCCCGCAGCACCGCTACACCGCGGAGCTCGCCGGCCAGATCGAGCAGCGCTGGCAGGACCGGTGGAGCGAGGAGGGCACGTTCAACGCGCCCAACCCGGTCGGTCCCCTCGCCGGCGACGTTCCGGCGGACAAGTTGTTCGTGCAGGACATGTTCCCGTACCCGTCGGGGACGGGTCTGCACGTCGGCCACCCGCTCGGCTACATCGCCACCGACGTGTTCGCCCGCTATCACCGCATGCAGGGCCACAACGTGCTGCACACCCTCGGCTACGATGCGTTCGGTCTGCCCGCCGAGCAGTACGCGGTGCAGACGGGCACGCACCCGCGGACCACCACCGAGGCCAACATCGGCAACATGAAGCGGCAGCTGCGCCGCCTCGGGCTCGGCCACGACGAACGCCGGACGTTCGCGACCACCGACACCGACTTCTACCACTGGACGCAGTGGATCTTCCTGCAGATCCACGATGCGTGGTTCGACAAGGAGGCGGGCAAGGCCCGGCGTATCTCGGAGCTCGAGGCCGAGTTCGTGTCGGGTGAGCGGTCGTTGGAGGACGGACGGGACTGGGCGTCGCTGTCCGTGTCCGAGAGGGAGGCCGTCCTCGACTCCTACCGCCTCGTCTACCACTCCGATTCGATGGTCAACTGGTGCCCCGGTCTGGGCACCGTGCTTGCGAACGAAGAGGTCACCGCCGACGGTCGCAGCGACCGCGGCAATTTCCCCGTGTTCCGTAAGCACCTGCAGCAGTGGATGATGCGCATCACCGCGTACTCGGACCGCCTGGTGGACGACCTGGAGTACCTGGACTGGCCCGAGAAGGTCAAGACCATGCAGCGCAACTGGATCGGGCGCTCGCACGGTGCGCAGGTGCAGTTCCGGGCAGCGGTCGAGCGAAGCGAGGGTGAATCTGCTGCTCATGAGATCGAGGTGTTCACGACGCGGCCGGACACGCTGTTCGGCGCGACGTACGTGACGCTGGCGCCGGAGCACGAACTGGTGGACGAACTCGTCGCGGCCGAATGGCCCGAGGGTGTGGATGCGCGCTGGACCGGCGGTGCCGCAACTCCCGCCGAAGCGGTTGCGGCATATCGGAAGTCGATCGCGGCCAAGTCGGATCTCGAGCGTCAGGAATACAAGGAGAAGACGGGTGTCTTCCTCGGCACCTACGCCGTGAATCCGGTGAACGGGCTCGAGTTGCCGGTGTTCATCGCCGACTACGTCCTCACCGGGTACGGCACGGGCGCCATCATGGCCGTCCCGGGTCACGACCACCGTGACTACGAGTTCGCGACCGAGTTCGGTCTCGACATCGTCGAGGTGATCTCCGGCGGCGACCTCACCAAGGACGCGTACACCGGCGACGGCACCATCGTGAACTCCGATTTCCTGAACGGGATGAGCGTCGCCGACGCGAAGAAGGCGATCACCGAGCGTCTGGAAGCGGACGGCACCGGCAAGGGCACCATCCAGTACAAGCTGCGCGACTGGCTGTTCGCGCGCCAGCGGTACTGGGGCGAGCCGTTCCCGATCGTGTACGACGCCGAGGGCAACGCCCATGGCCTGCCGGAATCATCTCTGCCGGTGGAGCTCCCGGAGGTCGAGGACTACGCACCCGTGTCGTTCGACCCCGACGACGCGTCCTCGGAGCCCTCTCCCCCGCTGGCCAAGGCCGTCGACTGGGTCAACGTCGAGCTCGATCTCGGTGACGGACTGCAGACGTACCGCCGCGACACCAACGTGATGCCGCAGTGGGCGGGCAGCTCGTGGTACCAGCTGCGGTACATCGACCCCACCAACCCGGACGTGTTCTGCGACAAGGAGAACGAGCGGTACTGGACGGGTCCGCGTCCGGAGATTCACGGACCCAACGATCCCGGCGGCGTCGACCTGTACGTCGGTGGTGTCGAGCATGCGGTGCTGCACCTGCTGTACTCGCGGTTCTGGCACAAGGTGCTGTTCGACCTCGGCTACGTCAGCTCGAGCGAGCCGTACCGCCGCCTGTACAACCAGGGCTACATCCAGGCGTACGCGTACACCGATGCGCGCGGCGTGTACGTGCCTGCCGACGAGGTGGAGGAGAAGGACGGCAAGTTCTTCTACCAGGGCGCCGAGGTCAACCGCGAGTACGGGAAGATGGGCAAGAGCCTCAAGAACTCCGTCTCGCCGGACGAGATCTGCGAGGAGTACGGCGCCGACACGCTCCGCGTGTACGAGATGTCGATGGGCCCGCTGGACACGTCCCGTCCGTGGGCGACGAAGGACGTCGTCGGTGCGCAGCGGTTCCTGCAGCGCGCCTGGCGTGTGGTGGTCGACGAGGAGTCCGGTGCACTGCGCGTCACCGACGACGCCCCGACGGAGGACACGCTGCGTGCGCTGAACAAGGCGATCGCCGGTGTCGGCGAGGACTACACGGCCCTGCGCGACAACACGGCCGCGGCCAAGCTGATCGAGTACACCAATCATCTCACCAAGGCGTGCCCCGGCGGTGCGCCCCGCTCGGTGGTGGAGCCGCTGGTGCTGATGTTGGCACCGCTGGCCCCGCACCTCGCGGAGGAGCTGTGGTCGCGGCTCGGGCACGAGAAGTCCCTGGCCCACGGCCCCTTCCCGGTGGCGGAGGAGAAGTGGCTGGTGGAAGACACCGTCGAGTATCCGATCCAGGTCAACGGCAAGGTCCGCAGCCGCGTGACCGTCGCCGCCGATGCCCCGCGCGAGGAGATCGAGAAGATCGCGCTGGCCGACGAGAAGATCGTGGCGCTCCTCGACGGCCAGGAGCCCCGCAAGGTGATCGTCGTCCCCGGCAAGATGGTCAACATAGTGCGCTGACGCGCCCGTGAGTACTTATTAACCGCCCGTGGTTAACAAGTACTCACGGCAAGATCGTCGTATGACCGTTCTCAAAGCTGTGATGGCTGTCTTCGGCGAGACCAACTGCGGGGACTGGCTGCCCGGTGTCCGCGAGGACCGCCTCCCGACCGTCTTCTGGTGGTGGCGCACCGGCGAAGATCACCGACTTCGCCTGCGCTCCCCCGACCATCCGGCGTGGAACTACCTCTTCGAACGCGCGGTGATCTGGCACTACCACGGCGTCCTGGAGCCGCCGGACGGCGCGGTGAGCCTGGTCGATCTGCACACCGAGGACGGGAAGCGCGACGGCTCGATCCTCTTCATCGACGAGACCACCGCGGGACGGCTGCTCGTGGCCACGATGGACCCCGTGTACCACCACGGGTCCGGATTCATGCCCGGCGCAAGCGCTCCGCGCCCGTGAGTACTTATTAACGACGGGCGGTTAATAAGTACTCACGGGTGGTTTGATACATGGGTGCAACTCGTGATCGAGGCAACCGACCTTCCCGGATCGTTGTGTCCGCCGGGGGCGAATTTCCCCGGCTACGACAACATTCACGTGGCCGTCCAACGCCGGGGTGCACCCGGAGATCTGCTCGGTCTGCATCCGGGGGACACGACCACCGCGCGCTGGGTTCTCGACTGCAAGACCACCCCGACGCCGACGGGTCTCGACATCACCGGACCGTACGTGCAGGGCCGTCCGGGGGCGCGATTCGTCTACCTGTCGTGGGGGACGGTCGACGCCGACGGCGGATTCGACATGTTCCGCCGGGCGAAGTTGATGTGGGACGCGGTGGATCCGGCGACTGCGGAAGCGGCGTCGGCGGCCGGTCGCATCACGGCGCGACTCGGGCTCACCGATGCCCGGGGGAATCCACTGTGTGCTGCGGTCCGTCCGCCGTTGATCGAGTGGTCGGCGTAGCCGATCGTCGTAACCCCTGCGCGTAGGGTGAGGGTATCGGCGGCACTTCGCACGCGAACGCCCAAGATCGCGTCGCCGCCGACAGAGATATCGACCGCCCGCGGTCGAGGCGGGAGCGTCGTCATGACGCTACAACAGGATCGCAACTTTCCCGGTCGTCTTCACGGTGCCCATACGCGTGGCGGCCCGGGTCAGTCGCCGCGACTACGGTTGAAGCCCGAAGCGCCCGGTGCGGGCACAGTGGACGGTGCCTGGTGGCCCCGGTCCCGCGACCTCGCCGTGGAGATTCCGGATCTGGTTGCGCTGGTGTCGATTCGAGTGGGTATCGTCGATCGGGTCGTGTACGACATCAAGGCCTGGCTTCCTGCTCCGCGCCGGATCACGGTCGCGGGGCGATCGGTGCATCTCGACGGCTACGACTACCAGCCGCTCAACACCCTGTACGTCAGCGGTCTGAAGCGGACGAGGCTGACGCTTCTGGTGGTGCCCCCCGGGGCCGACGCCGGCTATGCCGACTCGACGATGCACACGGCGGCCAATCCCAACAGTGCCCTGACCGCCGACGAGCTGCTGATGTCGGGCATCAGGGGCGGCCTCGACAGCACCTCGAGCGCGAAGGGACGTGGACGATGACGCACGACGAAAACATCACGCACTCCGGCCGTGGGCTGGGACTGTCTCAGCCGACGCCCGACGGTGAGCAGCCTTTCGACGCTCCCACCCGGACTCCGAGACTGCTCCTGCGCGCTCGCGGCGAGGTGTCGGAAGGCGTCGACGGAGCGTGGTGGCCTCGAACCACCAACCTCACCACCGAATTGCACGACCTGATCAGCGCGCTGACGGAGCGAGTCGGAACGACCGAACGCGTCGCCTTCGACTGGAACTCACTGAGCATCTCGCAACGTGGCATCGATCGCCGCGACGGAATTCAGGTGTCCGGGCCGGATCCGGACCAGCCGCTCGACATCATGTACGTCTTCGGTACCGACGGACGTCGGCTCGACATCTTGATCGTCGGACCCAACACCGACGCCGACAACGCTTTCGAGGCGATGCAGAGGGCAGTGGGTCTCGCTCCGGATCAGTAAATGCTATCGGCTCTCGGCCCCGTGTAGGGCCGGCGGCCGATCGACGTGACGGGGACGCTTCTCCCGCATCCACGGCAGCGCTGCGGACGCGATCAGGACGACGGCCATCCCCGCCCACTGCACCGGGGACAGTTGCTCGCCCAGCAGGATCTGCGCGGCCAGCACCCCGACCACCGGTTCGAGCAGTCCGAGGAGGCTGACCGAGGCCGCACCGAGTGCTCGCACCGCGATGAAGGAGCAGCCGATCCCGATGGGCATCAGCAGGAGCCCCTGGAACAGGATGGACCCCCACCCGCTGGGTGCGAAGGTCCAGGACTGTCCGTCGACGACGGCGATCGTGCCGGTGGCGATTCCGGCGCCGAGTGACGCCAGTCCACCCGCGGCGACGGGGCTGACCTGGTGTACCCATCGTTCCCCGACCACCAGATACAGGGCGTACCCGGCCGCACTGAGGAGGGCGAGTATCGCCCCGTTCAGGGCGACGGTGGAGCTGCCCGCGCCTGCGACGAGGGCGATGCCGCCGGACATGGCGAGGGCCAGCACCAGCTGCCCGCGGTGGATCCTGTTCCGGGTGAGCACCCATACCAGCGCCATCACGAAGAGTGGGTAGATGTGGACGATCACGACCGCGATCTGAGCGCCGGTAACCCGCACTGCGGCAAAGAAACACAGCAGCTGGATACCGAACAGCGGGCCGCAGACGCAGCACAGTCCGACGGCGGACTTCCAGGTCACGCCCGTCAATCGTCCGGTGGACCAGGCCAGGAGTAGCAGGAGTGCGGCACCGACCAGGCTGCGGAGGCAGACGAGGACGGCCGGGGACACGCCACCGGCGTAGCCGATCGCGGCGAACGTCGGGGTGAGTCCGTACGCGACCGCCGAGGCCGCGCCGCATCCCCAGGCAACGGCACTGCCGCCGCGCGGGCGCCGTGCGGTGGTGCTATCGCCCATCGAGCCGAAGCTGCCGAGCGGTCTGCAGTGGTCGGGTCACCATGTCCGCGGCGCGACGAGTTCGTCGTGAACGAACTGCACGAGAACCTCTTTCATGGCGGCGACGGTCATGTTCGGTGCGCCGGTGAGTACCTGTATGGCGGTCCCGTCGGTGAGCGCGGTCAGCCGCTGCGCGATGGTCTCCGGGTCGACGTCGGTGCGGAAGATCTCCTGGCGTTGTCCGCGCCGGACGATCTTGACGACGGTCTCGTGCCAGCGCGCATAGTACGTGTTGTGGAACGGGCGGAGTTCGGGTCGAAGCGTGGCCTCGGCCCAGAACTGCAGCCAGATGGACCACTCGTCGCGCAGCGGCCCGACGCGGGGCAACTGCATGTCGATCAGGCGGAGCAGCCGCTCGTGGGCGTTGTCGATCGCCTTGAGTTCGCGGCTCTGCCGGTCGAATGCGTTGTCGATGGCGTGGCGGAGGGCCGCGGTCAGGACGTCGCTCTTGCCGGGGAAGTAGTAGTGCACCGCCCCGGTGCTGGTGCCGACGACCTGTGCGATGTCGGAGATGCGGACCGAGTGGTATCCGCGCTCGGCGATCAGCTGCGCCGCGGCATCGAGTATCGCCGTTCGGCGCGCGTCCTCGGTGAGTTGAGCGGTCACTGTCCCTCCTTCGATAGCCATCTGACTGATCCATCAAATCATACGCTTCAAACTGACGCATCAGTCAGACCCGCCAAACCTCGATCGAAAACGGGCGACTCCGGATATTTTCACACATAACACCAGTTCAAGGCGCCTAGATCAGCCGGGAGGGCATTCGGACGTCGAGTCAGTTTCCGGCAAACTCTTGACATATGTGGGCTGCATCACGGTATAACTGATGCATCAGTCAGACCCACGTGGTCGGAACGGCAGCGACGAGAGGCGAACGCTCGATGGAATGTGAGAACCCAGGTGGAGGCGCCGGGCAGGTGCTGCGCCCCGACGTCCATCGCGGGCGGGTGGCACTGATCACCGGTGGAGGCACCGGGATCGGACGCGCGATCGCACTGGACATGGCGAGGTGTGGAGCCGACGTCGTCATCAGCGGCCGCCGGTCCGAGCCCCTCGAGAAGACCGCCGCCGAGATCGAGTCGCTGGGTGCCCGGGTGCTCGCCGTGCCCGCCGACATTCGCGAAGAACAGCAGGTGACCGATCTGGTCGACCGCGCCCTCGACACGTTCGGCCGGATCGACATCCTGGTCAACAACGCCGGCGGCCAGTTCGCGGCGCCGGCCGAGGACATCACGAGCAAGGGTTGGCGCGCCGTTCACCGCCTCGCGGTCGATGCCACCTGGGCGGTAACCCGGGAGGTAGCCGTTCGCGCGATGATTCCGCAGCGGTCGGGCTGCATCTTCTTCATGGCGTTCTCGCCGCGTCGCGGAATCGCATCGATGGTCCATGCCACCTCGGCCCGCGCGGCCCTCGAGAACCTCGCTTCCGGACTGTCGCTGGAGTGGAGCCGGTACGGAATTCGGTCGATCTGCATCGCCCCCGGCACCATCGCGACGGAGGGCATGGAGGGCAACTACACCGAAGAGGCCCGCGCGCAATGGACGTCCGCGGTTCCGCTCGGACGTCTGGGTACGGCCGAGGATGTTTCCGGAGTCGTCACGTTCCTCGCCTCGCCCGCAGGCGGTTACGTCACCGGGACCACGCTGGTGATCGACGGCGGTGCCGACGCCTGGGGTACGGGTCATCCCGCTCCGAAGGTCGAGGAGACGCGATGAGCACGATCGCCGACCGCGACCTCACGGCCCTGTTCGATCCCCGGTCGGTCGCCGTCCTCGGTGCCAGCAACGACGAGACGAAGTACGGCAACTGGATCAGCGTCCAGGCGCTCCGCATGAAGGGCAACCGGTCGGTCCACCTCGTCAACCGGCGCGGCGAGCGCATCCTGGGACACCCCTCGCTCCGGAGCCTGTCGGAACTCGACGAACGAGTCGATCTCGTCGTCATCACCGTTCCGGCACAGGGTTTCGAGGAGGCCGTGGACGACGCCCTCGCTGCGGGCGCCACCGCGATCGTCGGTGTCACCGCCGGTTTCGCCGAACTCGGCGCTGCCGGAAAGGCTGTGCAGGATCGGGTCGTGGAGCGGGTGCGGGCAGCCGGAGCCGTCCTGCTCGGGCCGAACTGCCTGGGTGTGCTGGATTCGAGCACCGCGCTGACGCTGGCCTCGAACCCGCTTCCCGCCGGCCGGGTCGCGCTGCTCTCCCAGAGCGGCAACATGGCACTCGAACTCAGCCAGTTCCTCGAGTCCCGCGGACACGGGTTCTCCCGGTTCGCCTCGCTCGGGAACCAGGCCGACCTCGGCGCCGCCGACCTCATCCGCTCCTGCGTCGAGCACGACGACACCGATCTCATCGCCGTGTACTGCGAGGACTTCGGTGACGGGCGGGCGTTCGTCGACGCCGCCGCCCAGGCTTCGCGGGCCGGTAAGCCGGTTCTGCTGCTGACAGTGGGTGGCAGCGAGGCATCCATCCGCGGGGCGCAGTCGCACACGGGATCGCTGACGTCCGACAGCGCGGTCATCGACGCGGCCTGCCGGGCCGCGGGGGTGTACCGGGTGTCGAGTCCACGGCAGCTCGCGGACGTGGCGGCCACTCTCCTCGGCTACGGACCTGCGGAGGTGCGCCGGGTCGGTGTCATCGCGGACGGCGGCGGGCACGCAGGCGTCGCGTCCGACGTGGTCGAGGCAGCCGGTCTCGCGGTACCGGAGTTCACCGCCGACATCAGCAGCGCACTGCGCGCCCTGTTGCCACCGTCCGCCGGGGTGACCAACCCGGTCGACCTCGCCGGCGCCGGGGAACAGGACATCACCTCGTTCGTCTCGGTCCTCGACACCATCCTGCAGAGTCCGGCCGTCGACTCCGTCCTGCTTACCGGATACTTCGGCGGCTACGGAAGTTACGGCGAGAACCTCGCGCGATCGGAGATCGACACCGCCCGTGCGATGGCGGAGACGGCGCGCACCCACGGCAAGCCGGTCGTCGTGCACACGATGCATCCCGACAGCGCCGCGGCCCGCGTCCTGGCCGACGGCGGGGTCCCGGTCTTCCGGGCGGTGGAGGACGCCGCCGGTGCGCTCGGAGTCATCGCCGAAACCGCTGCACCGCAGCATCATGCGGGCCCCTCGAGCGAGCCGGCCGAGCCGGTCACCAGCGACGCGTACTGGGATGCGCGCGAACTCTTCCGCACTGCGGGCGTCGAATTCCCCGAAGCGCAACTTGTGCGGACCTGCGCCGAGGCGGTGGCAGCCGCCGACACCGTGGGGTACCCCGTGGTTCTGAAGGCGATGGGTCTGCTGCACAAGTCCGACTCCGGCGGAGTGGCACTCGGCTTGGAAACCGCGCAGCAACTCGCCGACGCTTTCACGCGGATGGACGACTCGCTCGCGGCGCCCGCCTACTGCGTGGAGGGCATGGCGGACCTGAGTGAGGGGGTCGAACTCATCGTGGGAGTCCAGACCGACCCGCGGTTCGGTCCCGTGGCGATGGTGGGTCTCGGCGGCATCTTCACCGAGGTCCTCGCCGACGTCGCGTTCGCGCTGGCGCCCGTCGATGCGGAGACCGCACACGGCCTGCTCGACAACCTGCGGGCGTCCGCTCTTCTCCGAGGGGTTCGCGGCAGGCCCCCGATCAATTTCGACGCGGCTGCGGACGCCATCGCCGCCGTCACGGCCGTGGCCACCGCACACCCCGAGATCGCGGAACTCGAGATCAACCCACTGTTCGTCACTCCGAAGCAAGCCCTCGGACTCGACGCACGCATCGTCCTCAGCTCATCGAACACCAACTGACACAAGGAAGTTCTTTTCATCATGGAATTCGCATACAGCCCCCGCCTCGCCGACCTCAAGGAGCGCGCACGCGCCCTGACCGACACGATCATGCAGTTCGAGGACGAGTGCGAAAGAAACAACGGAATTTCCGACGAATCCCACGCCACCATCAAGGCGGCCGTCCTCGCATCGGGACTGCAGGCGATCAACACCCCCGTCGAATACGGCGGGGCCGGACTGACGGTGCTCGAGCAGGCCGTCGTGCAGGACGAACTCGGTAAGCTCACCAACGCGCTGTGGGACACGGTGTGGCGGCCCGCCAACCCCCTGACCCACGCGACCCCCGAACAGCGGGAGCGCTACCTGATTCCCGGTGCCCGCGGCGACCGCCGCGACGCCGTCGCGATCTCCGAGGCCAACGCGGGCTCGGACTTCTCCGCGGCGTGCACCACCGCGACACCCGACGGCAACGGCGGGTACATCATCAACGGAGAGAAGTGGTTCGTCACGGTCGGTGACGTCGCCGACTACCTCATCGTGCTGGCCAACGTCGAACCCGACCACGCCGCAACGATCTTCCTGATCGACGTCGACACACCGGGTGTGAAGATCAAGCACATCCCGCGCTACACGCACACCTTCGTCTACGAGCACCCCGAGTTCACGTTCGAGAACGTGCGCGTCGGAGCGGACGCCGTGCTCGGTGGTATCGGACAGGGTCACGACCTCACCCGCGACTGGTTCACAGAGGAGCGGCTGATGATCGGCGCACGCACGATCGGTGCCGCCGAGCGGGCGCTGACCCTGGCCGTCGACTGGGCGCGGGAGCGGGTCCAGGGCGGCGAGCCACTGATCAATCGTCAGCTGATCCAGGGCATGATCGCCGACTCCGTCGTGGACATCACCACCAACCGGGCACTCACCCATCAGGTGGCGTGGGAATTCGACCAGGCCGATCCGAATGACGCCGACCTGCGAAAGACGCTGCACGCCAAGGCCGCGACCGTGAAGCTGGCCGCCTCCGAGGCGTCGAACCGGGTGGCCGACCGGGCCGTCCAGATCTTCGGTGGGCGCGGCTACATCCGCGACTACCCCGTCGAGCGGCTGTGGCGCGAACTGCGCGTCGACCGCATCTGGGAGGGCACGTCGGAGATCCAGCGCCTGGTCATCGCGAACGAGGCCAACAAGCGGGGTCTCGACAACCTGCTGTCGTTCCGCTACGAGGCCGGGGAGAAGTAGCACGATGCCGACCGAGAACGCCGGGACCGTCGATGTGCACCGCGACGGCGACGTCGCCGTCGTCACGCTGAGGCGGGAACAGAAGCGGAACGCGCTGTCCACGCACATGGAAGCCGAACTGCTCGGCGCACTGGGGTCACCCGAGGTGAAATCCAGTCGTGCGGTGGTCCTCACCGGCGGTGACTCGGTGTTCTCGGCCGGCGCGGACGTCACCGAACTGCGGGAGATGACCCCGGAGGCGATCGCCGAGTACTACCGGACGTCCGGGTCGGTGTACGAGGCGCTCGCGGCTCTCCCGCAGCCCACCGTGTCCGCGATCACCGGCTACTGCCTCGGCGGCGGGCTCGAACTGGCTCTCGCCACCGACATCCGCGTCGCCGATCCGGCCGCGGTGTTCGGGTTCCCGGAGATCGGAATCGGGATCCTCCCCAGCTCCGGTGGGGTCACCCGCATCACCCGCATCGTCGGGGCCGGCCGTGCCCGCGACCTCGTCCTGCGCGGACGGCGCTTCGATCACACGGACGCCGAACGCTGGGGCGTGGTCAGTGAGATCGCGCCTCCCTCCGAGCACGTGAAGCAGTCGCTGAGCATCGCGCACGAACTCGCGGCGTATTCGCCACTGGCGCTGAGCATCACCAAGCAGGTACTGGACGTCAGCGTCGACGCCCCGCACCACGCCTCGCTGCTGCTCGAACAGCTCGCCTACGCGGCGCTGAACAAGACAACCTCTTAGCGGTACCGGCCGAGTGCGGCCGACTCGACCGCCACCCCCGGGGTGACGGCACCAATCTACGTAGTGGAGACGACATGAGTTCCTTCGACGTGATGGACAGACCCGCCAAACGCGGGTTCCACACCAAGCTCCTGATCGCGTGCTGTGGCGGACCATTCCTGGACGGGTACGTCATGAGCATCATCGGCGTGGCCCTGCTCGGGGTGACCGAGCAACTTCACCCGACGACAGCCGAGGCAGGATTGATCGGTGCGGCCTCGCTGATCGGTATCTTCTTCGGCGCCACCGTGTTCGGCTTCCTCACCGACCGGATCGGCCGGGAGAAGATGTACGCCCTCGACCTGGTGGTGCTGGTCGTCGCGTGTGTTCTGTCGGTGTTCGTCCAATTGCCGTGGCAGCTCATAGTCCTGCGCTTCGTCATCGGCGCGGCCATCGGTGCCGACTACCCCATCGCCACCTCGCTGCTCACCGAGTTCACCCCCACCAAGAAGCGCGGCGCCATGGTCGGGATGTCGGCCGTCGCGTGGTCGGCGGGCGCGGTTGCCGCGTACGTGGTCGGTGCGCTCGTCGTCGGTATCTCCGGCGGCAACGACCACTGGCGCCTGCTACTCGCGTCCAGTGCGGTTCTGGGTCTGATCGTGATTCTCGTGCGCCGCGGAATCCCGGAGTCGCCGCGCTGGCTCCTGAAGAACGGCCGGGTGGCCGACGCCGAGGCCGTGGTCGAGAAGATCTACGGGGAGAAACTCGACCTGAGCAAGGTCACGGTCGAGGACACGGCGGAGAGGCCGAAGGCCGACATCCGGATCTACTTCCGGGGTCAGTACCTTGCCCGGCTGATCATGTGCAGCGCTTTGTATCTGGCGGTCGTCACCCCGCTCTACGCGTTGCTGACGTTCCTGCCCACGATCCTGTCGGGCTTCTCGATCTCCGGTGACGGTTCCGCGGGGCTCATCGTCGAAACCGTCATCATCGGGCTCATCGTCGCCGGATCCATCCCCGCGCTGTTCCTGGTCGAGAAGTGGGGCCGGCGCCCGATCGCAGTGGTCCCGCTGGCACTGATGGTGATTCCGCTGGCCGGGCTGTGGTTGTGGGCGGACGGTCCCCTGTGGTTCGTCGTCGCCGCCTTCTGCGCGTACGCGTTCATCTCCGGCGGTCCGAGCATCCTGGTGTGGATCTACCCCAACGAACTCTTCCCCACCGAGTTCAGGGCGACTGCGGTGGGAATCGCCACTGCGGTGAGCCGGTTCGGCGCCGCGACGGGCACGTACCTGCTGCCGCTGAGTATCTCGGCGCTGGGCACGGGCACCACGATGCTCTTCGGTGCGGTGCTGACGGCGATCGCCTTCGGGATCTGCTTCTTCATGTCTCCGGAGACGAAGGGGAAGTCGCTGGAAGAGGTGTCCTCCGTAACCGCTGCTGCACCGGCGATGGGGACGACCGCTCCCCGGCTGGCGAAGCTGGAGGAGGCGGCCGCGCCGCGAACCTGACGAACTGTTCCCTCCCCGCCCCTGCCGACTTCCACGTCGGCAGGGGCGGACCCCTGTGCGGACATGTCCCGCTGCCTGGGAGAAGGGGCTCCCCACCGGGCAGGTGCTGCGTTACTCTCACGGCTAGAACACGTTCTATTCAACTGAGGAGTTCGCATCATGGCACCGTCCGCAGAAGACATCCGCAAGACCGTCGAGAGGTACATCGAGGCGGTGGCCACCGGGACCGCCGACGACGTCGTCGCGCTGTACGCCGAGGGTGCCACCGTGGAGGATCCGGTGGGTACCGAGCCGCGGACCACGGTGGAATCGTTGCGGGAGTTCTACGGGGTGATCGAACCGCTGAAGCAGACCGGCGAGCTCCTGACGCTGAAGATCGCCGGCAACTCGGCCGCGTTCCACTTCTCCCTCGTCACCGACCTGGGTGAGCAGAAGCTCGAGATCGCGCCGATCGACGTCATGACGTTCGACGACGACGGCAAGATCACGTCTATGAGGGCCTTCTGGTCGCAGGAAGACATGATCACGAGCTGACCGACTGCCGGGCCCGGCAACCACACCGCAATTCGGCCCGGCTGATCAGCGACTGTGCTTACCATGGCGTGGTGGCCACCGACGTCGCCGGGCAGGTCGCACGGCGTGCCCGACGCAGCGCAGTCGTTCGAGCCGGTACGCGCCCCGGGCGCGCACCGCGTAGCTGGCTGGCGGTCGCCGGCGCCCTGACCGCCACGGTGCTCGTGGCGTGTTCCTCGGGTTCCGGGGCCCACCCCGATCCGGTCGACCTGGACCGGGCCACCGACAACGGGCAGCTTCCGTGGACGGAAGTACTGCTTCCGCCGCAGACGCCGACGACGGTTCCGTTCGGTCCGCCCGGCACCGACCTGCCGAGCGAGCCCCGCGCCGCCGGGATCCGGGTGATCGGCGACCGTGCCGGCCTCTACGGCGGAAGCCCCGACCGGGTGCTCTGCGACCGGCAGCGGCTCGTCGACGACCTCGAGCAGGATCCGGCGAGGCTGCAGGCCTGGTCGAGTGTGTTCCAGGTCGACGACGTGCGGAATTACGTCCGCACCCTGACGCCTGTGCTGCTCCGTGCGGATACCCGCGTCACCAGTCACGGCTTCGACGACGGCCATGCCACCGCATTCCAGTCCGTGCTCGAGGCGGGGACCATCGTGCTGATCGACGACCACGGCGTTCCCCGCGTCCGATGTGTGCGCGGAAGCCCATTGCTCTCCCCGGTGGTGAATCAGGACGCGGAAGTGCAGGGCGATCCGTGGCCGGGCTTCCAGCAGGACAGGTTGTACGTCGTGCAGCCCTCCAACCTGGCGATGACCGAAGTGACCGTGGTGGATCTGATGACCGGTGGACTGTCGCCGGTGCCGATCGGTTCCGGCCCGCAGCAGCCGGTGGAGCGCCCGAATCCGGTGGCACCCGTGGAAGCCCAGGCGCCGGTAGTGGATTCGCCGCCCGCGGTGGTGCAGCAAGCTGCTCCCCGTCCCGCGCCGGCTCCGTCCCCGGAACCTCTGCCTCCGCCCCCGCCGCCGCCACCGCCTCCCCCGCCGCCACCTCCCCCGCCGCCCGCACCCGAGCCGCAGGTGAACTACCCGCCGCCTGCCCCTGCGCCGGTGCCCGCACCGCCGCAGCAGATTCAGGTGCAGATACCGGGTCTGCCGCCGATCGTCATCCCGATTCCCAACTGAGGGTCGGCCGCGGAGAACTCGGCTACAGGGTGACGAGCGCGGCGTTGAGCACGATGGCCTGGGTGAAGAGAGTCCAGTCGTTGATGATGTGCGCACCCGTCGAGACCCACAGGTTCTTGGTCCGGATGTAGGCAAGGGTGAGGATGAGTCGTGCCCCGCCGATCACGATGAAGGACTGAGCGAAGTTCCAGTCGTAGGTTTGCAGATGGGCGGCGCCGAACCACACCGCACTGAGCAGCCAGGCCAGGACGATCGCGGTCTTGCGGGACAGTTCCGCCTTGGCGAACAGGAAATACATCAACGCGAGGAACGGGACGATGGTGAAGACTTCTTCACCGACCAACTGGATCCCGGTTCCCACGTAGAACGCGACTGTGTCGAGCACGCCACCCTTGCCCGCACCCTCGACGGCCTCGTTGGACGCCACCCCGAACAGGGCCTGCACGATCAATGCCAGCACGGACGTGACGACGAGGTTGAGCACGGCGAAGCCGATCATCGTGAGGACGTCCCGGCCGTGCACCTTTCGGAACAACGCTGTCCAGTGCCCGCGCGTCACCATCGCCAGCACGACGATCGGGATACCGACGAACAGGATGCGCGGAATCAGCGCGACGATGTTGCCGGGCTGCGGGATGAGGATCAGGGCCGCGAAGCCGACTGCGACCGAGGCCCAGGCCAGGATCCACTGCCGCACCGACAGCGTGGTGGGCGTCCCGTTGTAGAACGGGAAGTCGGCGTCGTCGCGGCGCTCGATCAGGGGGCCGAAGCGGTCGTTCGACGACGCCGGTTCGTGGACGGGAACGGCACTCGGGCCGGAAGCACCACTCATCGATTCGCTCCTCTGCGGGTGGGTGGACTCAGGCGGTAATCGTCGCAGTAACCCCCGGCCGCGATCACCAGACGCGCGCCGGAACGCGCAACGGACGGTTAACGGACGGAAACTTATATATACGTGTAGTAAATTCCACCTACTTGTATTGACATGTTGGGTGGGTGCGTTCACAGTGGGATTCGTGACAAATCAACGACGCTACGACGTGGTGGTTGTCGGTGCCGGAATCGTCGGCCTCGCGCACGCATACCACGCATTCCATCGAGGCCTGTCCGTGGCGGTGATCGACCATGCCGACCGAGTTGCGGGCGCTTCGGTCCAGAACTTCGGCCACGCCTGCATCACCGCCCAGTCGGGTGTCGCCCGCGTCTACGCCCGAGCGGGCCGGGAGCACTGGCTCGACCTGGCACGCAAGGCCGGGTTCTGGTCCGCCGAGTCCGGAACATACTGCGTGGCACGGCATGACGACGAGCTGGCAGTCATGACCGAGTTCGCGGACATACGCGGACCGGCCGAAGTGGAACTGCTGTCCCGAGACCGGATCCTCGGCGCGTTACCCATCGTCGGCGACCGGGTCGTCGGGGGCATGTACATGGCCGACGACCTGCAGGTGAACCCGCGGGAGGCGGCCCCCGCCATCGCGCAGTGGCTCGAAGCGTCGGGTGTCGACTTCTTCTGGCGCACCGCCGCAACCGGATTCGAGACCGGAGTCGTCGGCACCTCACGGGGCGATCTTCACGCGGGGACGGTGTTCGTCACCGTCAACTACGACATCGACCGCCTGTTTCCGGAGCCGGCCGAGCGCAGGGGGCTCCTGCGGTGCCGGCTCCACATGATGCGCGCGAGAATCCCGCTGTCCGCGCCGTTGCCCGCGCCGCTGTTCACCGGCTGGTCGCTCGTGCGGTACAGCGGTTTCGAGAATCTTCCCGCGGCGGCGGCGCTCGCCGCGAGGCTGCGCGACGAGTACCCCGACTACGTCGACCTCGACCTCCACCAGATGTACACACCGCAGCCCGACGGTTCGATCCTGCTGGGCGACACGCACATCCGCGAGGTCTCGGCGGAGCCGTTCCAGTCGGAGAAGGGGTTCGAGGTGCTGATCCGTGAAGCCGCCGCCCTCTTCGGAGTCTCGGACGTCACCGTCACCGAACGCTGGCAGGGCGTGTACAGCTCGGCCCCCGATTCCGAGTTCCTGATCGAGGAGCCGATCGACGGCGTGCACATCGTCACCGTGACCACCGGGATCGGCATGACCACCGGCATGGGCCTGGCGAAGGACCGCATCGACCACATCTTCGGCCGCGACACCGTGCCCGTAATGGCATAGCAGCACAACCGCACTCACCGAACACCGAGGGGAACACGACAATGGGAACACATCACCGGGACATCAGCCTCGTGGTCTTCGACATGGCAGGCACCACCGTGGAGGACAGCGGGCTGGTCCAGCAGTCCTTCCTCGCCGCGGACGCGCATGCCGGACTGTCGAAGACCGACGAAGACCGCCGGCGGATGCTCGAATACGTCTCCGACACCATGGGCCAGTCCAAGATCGTCGTGTTCCGCCATCTCAGTGGCGGAAACGAGGAGCAGGCGCAAGCTGCGAACAAGGAATTCGAGCGCTGCTACTCGCAACTCGTCGACGACGGCCGGTGCAGCGCGATCCCCGGCGCCGAGGAACTCTTCGGCTCGCTGCGGGAGCAGGGCATCAAGACGGCGCTCACCACCGGGTTCGCGCACGAGACGCAGATGTCGATCGTCCGCGCGCTCGGCTGGCAGGACGTCGCCGACGTCGTGTTGTGCCCCGGAGACGGCGTCCGCGGCCGCCCCTTCCCGGACCTGGCGCTGACCGCGTTGATGCGAACCGGCGCCCCGTCCGTGCAGTCCATGGTGGTGCTCGGCGACACCACGTCGGACGTCACCACCGGCCTCCGCGCCGGAGCATTCGCCTCCGTGGGAGTGCTCACCGGCGCCCACGACGCCACCCAGCTGTCCGAGGCCGGGGCCACCCACGTTCTCGACAGCGTCGCGGACCTGCCCGGTCTGCTCGCCGAACTGCGCAACGCCTGATCGATCGGATGCCGGCGGCCGGTCAGGCTCCGTTGCCGTCGTCCGACGGAAGACGGGGGTCGATGGTGCGGGCGTTCACGATGCTGAAAGCGACGAGGTCGGGACGGTACCGATCGTCCGCGTACTCGAATGTGTCGCCGTTCTGATCCCGCGAAGTCCGACGTTCCCGAAGCAACGGGCTGCCGGGGTCTATGCCGAGATTTTCGGCGTCGACCTCGGTTGCGGCGACGGCGTCGAGCACGTGCTCCATCGATTCGAAGCGGACGCCGCGGGAGGTGAGGTAGTCGGTGATCGATCCGGTGTCGATGTCGAAGTCGAACAGCAGGGAGCCGACGCGTTCGGTGAACGTGCTCCGCTCGATCATCGTCGGTTCGCCGTCCAGCAGTCGGACGCGGAGCACCTCGACGACGAAGTCGTCCGGGGTCGATCCCAGTGCGCTGGCGGCAGGTTCGGACACGCGGCGACGTGAGATCTCGAGCGTGCGGCTCCCCGCGGCGCGGCCGGTGCGACGCGCCCACTGGGAGAACGGTGTGAACGTGTCCAGGGTCTGCGTGATGTCGTGGCTCCGCACCACAGCCGGTTTCCCTTGGGACAGCAAGATGAGCCCCTCGTTCTTCAACGTCGCCAGAGCCTGGCGCACGGGACCGCGCGACACCTCGAACTCCGCGCACAGCATGCTCTCGCTGGGCAGCGACTCACCCACCGCGTACTGCCGCTGCATGATGCGCTGCCGGAGCTGGAGTGCGACGAACTCATGGCGGGAGCGTGCCTCCACCATTGCGCATCACTCCACTTCCCCGGTCGGTCGACGGTCGCCACTGCGAGTCAGGTGCATTCTAATGGTGTCGTCGCTACGCTACATTGCGAGAACACGTTCCGGCCGGTGGAGGGATGCGGAGCATGGCGTCGTCGACGGAGCGGGTGATCACGGTCGACGGATTCCGTTGGCAGATTTCGGAACTGGGTGACGGACCGCCCGTCGTCCTGTGCCACGGGTTCCCGGGCCTCGGCTACAGCTACCGGCATCAGATGCGTGCCCTCGCGGCTGCCGGGTACCGCGCGATCGCCCCGGACATGCCCGGCTACGGCGGCACCGACGTGCCCCGCGACATCGACGACTACACGAACGAGCGGGTGTCGGACGCGCTGATCGCTCTGCTCGACGCGCTCGGTCACGAGCGTGCCGTGTTCGTCGGCCACGACTTCGGCGCACCGGTCGCCTGGACCGTCGCACTGCGACACCGCACGCGCGTGTCCGGGCTGGTGCTACTGGCCGTCCCCTACGCGCCCGACCGGTTCCCGCTGCGACCGTCGGAGCTCTATGCGTCGATGGCGCGCAAGCACTTCCTGCACATCCACTACTTCCAGGAACCGGGTGTCGCCGACCGTGAACTCGACGCCGATCCCCGCGGATTCCTGCAGCGGCTGTTCTACGCGTTGTCGGGCGACTATCGCTATCTGGACATCTGGCAGCATCCCTCGGAGGGCAACGGGTACCTGGACGTGCTGCCCGACGCCCACCCCTGCCGTGGTCGTGGCTGACGGAGGCCGAGTTCGACCATTACGTGGAGGTCTTCACCCGGACGGGGTTCACCGGCGGCCTGAACTGGTACCGGGCGTACGACGCGAACTGGGAACGCTCCGGGAATCTTGCCGGAGCCCACATCGAGGTGCCGACGCTGTTCGTGGCCGGTGCGCACGATCCGGTCATCGCGATGAGTGGTGCGCAGGCCCTCGATCGGATGCGCGACACCGTCCCCGACCTGCGCGGACTCCATCTCGTCGAGGGCGCCGGGCACTTCGTCCAGCAGGAACGGCCAGAAGAGGTGAACGAGCTGCTGCTCAGGTTCGTCGCGGGCCGAACAGACGGCGACGACGGCGACTCCGCGCAGGCAGTTCACCGATCGCCGCGAGGTACGCGGTGAATGCCTCGGCGTCCGCGTGGGTGTTCACCTTCGGCCTGCCCTCGGCCCAGGCGGCGAACAGCGCGAAGAATCGGTCGCCGAGGGCCCTGCGGACGTGGGGAAGGTGACCGCCCACTTCCCCGGAACGCTTGCGGAGCAAGGCCTTCGATGCGGTGTCGATCGCGTCGCGGTCGAATCCCTCCGGCAGTCCCCCGCCGCGACGAGAGCCCGGACCAATGCCGCCTGCCGCTCCGCCAGCCCCGTCACGGCAAACTCCACACGGCGTCCCCGGTGACCCGGTCGAAGCCGGCCGCATCCGCGATCGCATCCAACTCGTCGAACAACTCCCGGGCGGGCGGGTAGTTCCCGTCGCGCTCGAGCATCATCGCGGGGGCACCCTCGGATGCCCACTGCCGGACCAGGTCCAGCACCTCGCCGGGCACCGGGTCGGTGTGGGTGTCGTGATACGCGCCGTCCCGTTCGGATCCCCCGGCGACGTGGCAGTACGCCACACGTTCGAGGGGGAGGCGCCGGAGTTCCTCGCCGGCGTCGCGCCCGCGGTTGCGGGCGTTCGCGTAGACGTTGGCGACGTCCAGCAGCAGGTGGACGCCGGTGCGTTCGACGAGTTCGGCGAGGAACTCACCCTCGGAGTATTCGTCGTCCGGCCAGTCGAACAGGGCTGCGATGTTCTCCACGGCCAGGGGCACCGGCAGGCACTCCTGCGTGCGGTGGATGTTGCGCACCAGCACGTCCAGCGCTTCCGCGGAGCGCGGCACCGGCAGCAGGTGCCCGGCCTCGAGGCCGCCCGCCCGCACGAACGCGACGTGCTCGCTGACGAGCGGTGCACCGAGCGCGTCGGCGCACCGCGCGAGATGGTCGATCCGGTGCCGCTCGACGGCGTCGGCGCCACCCAATGACAGCGAGATGCCGTGCGGGACGAGGGGAACGCCCAGCGACCGCAGTTCGTCCGGAACGCCGACCCCGCGTCGGCGGGCGGGCAGCGATTCGGCGATCACCTCGCAGAACCGCAGGCCGTCGAGTCGGTCGATGATCCCGCAGATCTCCGGCCGCCAGCCGATGCCGAGGCCCGGCTCGATCAGGGCGGTCATCCCCCGCACCCCCCACCACCACACCCACCGCCGCCTCCGCAGGAACTGTCGCCCCCACTGCTGCCACCGTCACCGCTGCCGCCGTCGGCGATACCCGCCGCGTTCGCGAACCCGGGGGAGAACAAGCCGACGGCCCCCATCCCGAATAGTGCCGTCGACAGCGCGATCGGCGTCGGACCGTATGCGGTGAGCGAAGGGCGCATCCGCGGCGCGAGGGACGAGTGTTCGCGGCGCAGGCGATGCAGCTCCGCCGTCCCCTGGCGCGTCCTGCGGCCGGTCCGTCGAATCAGCTCGCGTGCGGCCGAGAGCAGCACCACCGCGACCAGCAGGAAGCCGATCGGCTTGCCCGCGGCGAATCCGGCGACGAGGCGTGCGACGCCGACGGCCAGGACGACGAGGATCGGGAGGGTCGCCCGGCGATTCCACGCCTTCTGTTCCGGTCCGGCGAGCAGCCCCTGTGCGACCAGGGTGGCCCGCAGCTGGTCGAGTGGGGCCTGCAACCGGCCCGGGAGCCGAAGGTTGCCGAGGGCGCTGCGCCCGGAGACGAGTTCGTCGTAGACGGTGCGCGTGAACGATCCGAGGGCGTTGTCGGCGACTCCCCACGCCCGCAGGATCGTCCCGTCGACGGAGATGAGGTCTGCTCCCCGCAGCAGGGTCAGAGATGCGGCGATGGCGCGATCGTCGCTGGTCAGCATCCCGGCCTGCACCGGATCGAGGCGAACACCGGCTGTTGGGGCGGGCCCGGTGCCTCGGGACCGGAGGAATACCGCCAGCCCGACTGCAAGCACGGCGGCGGCGACGTAGATCACCAGAAAGGTCTCGCTCGGTATCCCCCACGTAGCGGATTCGTTGTACATCACACACCACCTTTCAACCGCGTTGTCCGACAGTCGATCTCAGTATCAGTACGATTGTCCGATTTGCACCCGCCGGAAGCCGATCGTCATCGTTCCGTTATCGAGATCCTGCGGATTCGCGGTCGGGGGCATCGCCTAGCATCGTCAACATGACGTCGCCGCGTGCCGCACTGTCGTATGCCGAACTGCTCGATGCGGTTGCCGCATCGCACCGGACGGTGGAGGCGACGCTGGAGGGGTTGACCGACGATCAGGCGCGGGAGCCGTCGTTGCTGCCGGGGTGGAGCCGGGGGCACGTCGTCACGCACCTGGCGAGGAACGCGGACGCGCTCAACCGGTTCGCCGTCGGGGTGATCACCGGCGAGGCCGCGCCCGAAATGTACCCGGGCGGTCCGGCCGCGCGGGCCGCGGCGATCGAGGAGGGGGCCGGACGTCCGGCCGAACTGCTGGTGGCCGATTTCCGCTTCGCGGGGCGGCGGGTGATCGAGTCGCTACGCCGGATCACCGAAGATCTGTACGAGACGCCGGTGAACTGGCGTCAGCGGGTGCCTGCGCGGCGGGTGCCGGTACTGCGGTGGCGCGAGCTCGAGATCCACCACCTCGACCTGGGTCTCGACTACTCGGCGGCCGACTGGCCGGAACTCTTCGTGGAGCACACGCTGGAGTCGGAGCTGCCCGAGCTGGCGGCCCGGCATCCGGATGTCGGGGTGCCGGAACTTCCGCGCACCGAACTGCTGGCGTGGGTTATCGGGCGCCCCACGCGGGAGGGTCTGCCGCCCGTGCCCGCGTGGCCGTTCTGATCGTCAGGCGTACTCGACGTTCTCGAACGTGTCGGCGTCGTCGAGCGCGTCCCAGATGATCGCGTAGCGCTTGTGGGTCATCTCGTCGGCATCGGCGAGCAGGGCGTCGAACAAGGACTTCGGGCTGTCCTGCCATGTCTGAACCAGGCCCGCGACCGCCTGCGGCGTGAACAGACCGGACCGCGCTGCCGCCTCGATCCACTCGTCGAAGTCGCCGCCGTGAATCCGCTCGACTGCTTCGCGATCGACCTCGCCGTCACCGAGATCGAGAGTGAACATCGTCGCGAAGACGTCGCCGTCGACCGCGACGACGGTGTCGCTGTGCATACGCTGGTCGGTGTTCATCGTGGGGATACCTCCTGGGAGTCAGCTCGTTGAACCTGACTCACGTTTGCGACCTCTGCTGATGAGAAGAACTGTAGGGCGACTAATTGTGAGCAGCTTAAAGCCTTTCTGTGAGATCAATCTGTGATGTATCTCACGCAGGTTTCTTCGCTGTCAGCGCACCCTCAGCACGACTTCTGTGGGGTGCGCATCACCCGGTGTCTCCACCGCGTTGCGCAGGGCTTTTGCGACGGTCGACGGCTGCAGATACTTCTCCGGCCGGTACTCGTCGCCCTCGCCGGCCACGATGGCGCGCTGCATATCGGTGTCGATCCGCCCGGGGTGAATTGACGTGACGCGCAGTAACGGCTCCTCGAGGCGTAGTGCGTCACCGAACGCCCGCAGGGCGAACTTGCTCGCCGCATACGACGCCCAGCCGGCGTTCGCGCGGAGCCCGGCACCCGAGTTGATCAGGACGACGTGCCCACCCGCGGCGCGGAGGGCGGGCAGCAGCAGCCGTGTCAGTTCGGCCACCGCGATCACGTTCGCCTCGAGCGTGTGCCGCCACTGTTCGACGGTCGACTCCCCGACGGTCGCGAGGTCGGCGACGCCGGCGTTGTGGACGAGCACGTCGAGCCGCTCGATCGGGGCACACGCAGCCGCCAGCGCGTCATAGTCCGTCAGCTCGACCGGCCAGGGCGTGGCGCCCGGCAGTTCGTCGAGGATGTCGGTCAGCGCCGCGGCCGACCGGGCGCCGAGCAGGAGGTCGTGGGTCGATGCGAGTTCGCGGGCGATGGCGGCTCCGAGGCCACGGCTCGCTCCGGTGATCAGGGCTGTGGGCATGCTGTCGAGGCTATCGCCCGTGAGTACTTGTTAACGTCCCGCGGTTAATAAGTACTCACGGGCCGAAGGCACTCCAGTGGTGCCACGTCAGGTCGTGGATCGCGATCACCGGACCGTCGGGGCGGCGGTCGACGTACTGCGGATACTTCGCGGCGAGAACGTCGATCGCGGCGCCGCCCTCCGGGGAGTCGGGGGCCAGCACCTCGGCCCGACCGTCGACCCGGACCCACCACAGGTGGTCCCAGTTCTCGTCGTAGTGGTCCACGAGCAGGGTGACCGCGGGATTGGCCGCGATGTTCGTCAGGCGCCGTAATACATTGCTGCGCTTCGGTTTGTGGTCGACGCAGGAATAGATCGTGTCGGAGTCGAGCGCGAAGACGAGCGGGACGAGGTGCGGCACACCGTCGGCCCCGACCGTGGCGAGCCGCGCGATGCGGGCGGCCGCGAATCGCGCGACGGCGTCCATCACGGTTCCATCAGGTAGTCGCCGCTCACCGGTTCGGGGAGGGCGGGAATACCCAACGGGCGCTTGAAGTATGCCCACGGGAACCACAATGTCCCGACCTTCTGCCAGCCGTCGGCCTCGAGTTTCTGGCGGCTCGCCAGCGCCGACACGCGGGTGTGCTCCCACCGTTCCTCGGACTTGTAGACGGTGTGGAACAGGGTGCCGAACCCGACGGAGTGCCAGCCGTACATGCCGGCGTGGTTGAGGATGCGCATCTCGTTGAACGCGGTCAGCGGGGTGAGCCGGCGGGTCCGGCCGTCGGAGTCGGTGTCGGGGGCGTCGCCGATCCGTTTGCCGAAGCGCTGTTGCGCCGCTTGCCGCGACATGCCGAGTGCGGCGCCGACCGTGTCCCAGCTGTGTCCGGCGGAGCGCGCGGCGGCGATCGAGGAGACCAGCAGTTCGTCGACCGACTCCCGTGCCTGCGAGGTGAGCCGGACGAGGGCCAGGTAGGCGGCGGGGTCGTGGTCCAGCCCCGGGTCGATCTCGGGGTCCGCCTTGGCGATCGCGTCCGACAGCAGTTGGGTGAGCGCGGCATCCGACATGTGTCAAGTATTGGTTGACAAGAGTCACATTGTCAACCAAATGTTGACTAGCTGGTGACGAGGGTGATGCCGAGGGTGAGCATCAGCGCGGCGATCCCGGCGTCGAGCACACGCCACGCGCCGGGGCGGGCGAACACACCGTGCAGGAACTGGGCGCCGTAGCCGAGCGCGAGGAACCAGACGACGCTCGAGGTGGCGGCGCCGAGGCCGAACAGCCACCGGCCCGAATCGCCCTGGTTGTTGGCCACCGAGCCGAGCATCAGCACAGTGTCGAGGTACACGTGCGGGTTGAGCCACGTGAGTGCGAGGCAGGTGAGGATCGACGTCGCGAGGGTCGCCGATCCGACGTCCGGTGTGGCGTCGAGCGTTCCGGGGCGAAGGGCGCGACGGGCGGCCAGCACCGCGTAGGAGACGAGGAATGCCGCTCCCGCCCAGCGGATCACGGTGATGGCAGCCGGTGCGTGCGCGAGTACGGCACCGATCCCGCTGATCCCGACGACGATGAGCACGGCGTCCGATACCGCGCACAGCACGACCACCGGCAGGACGTGCCTGCGCACGATCCCCTGTCGCAGGACGAACGCGTTCTGCGCGCCGATCGCGACGATCAGCGACAGGCCGGTACCGAAGCCGGCGGCCGCCGTGAACAAGGCAGGGGTGAGGTGCATGAGATCCACGCTACGAACCCCGCGACCATCAATCCAGCTAATTATCCTTCATTGCCATTACCATTGCTTCATATGGATCTGGACCTGGCTTCGCTCCGCACGTTCGCCACCGTCATCGACGAAGGCACCTTCGACGCCGCGGCCCGGGTACTGCACATCACGCCGTCCGCGGTGAGCCAACGGATCAAGGCACTCGAGCAGCAGGTGGGACGCGTCCTGGTGCAGCGGGCCAAGCCGGTCCGGGCCACCGAGTCCGGACACGTCGTGCTCACGCTCGCCCGCCAGATGGCCCACCTCGAGCGCGAGGCCATGTCGTCCCTCAATCCCGAGGAGGCGACGACGAGCACGCTGTCGCTGGTCGTCAACGCGGATTCGCTGTCCACGTGGATGATTCCGGCCCTCGCCCGCCTGGCCCCGGAGCATCGGGCGCTGTTCGATCTGCATCGGGAAGACGAATTCCACTCGACGACCCTGCTGCGGGAGGGCACGGTGATGGCCGCGGTGACGTCCGTTCCGGAGGCGGTGCAGGGCTGCACCGTGGAAAAGCTGGGGTCGATGCGGTACCGCGCGCTCTGCAGCAGCGACTACGCCGAACGCTGGCTCCCCGACGGCCCGACGGCGGACGCCCTCGCGGTGGCACCGATGCTCGACTTCGACCGCAAGGACGAACTGCAGTCCCGGTTCCTGCGCGGTTTCACGCGGCGCCGGCTCCAGCCGCCACGGCACTTCGTTCCCGGGTCTTCGGCGTTCTCCGACGCCGTCCGTCACGGACTGGGCTGGGGACTGCTGCCGGAATTACACACCGGCGACGACCACGGGCTCGTCGAACTCGACCCGTCCCGCCCGATCGACGTCCCGCTGTACTGGCAGCGGTGGAAGCTGGATTCGCCGATCCTCGCGGCGCTCACCACCGCGGTCCGGGACGGGGCACGCGAAGCGTTGCGGTGACGTCGGGGCGGGCGCAACACTGGAGTCATGGACGCCGACAGCCCGATGGACCCGGTGCAGGCCCTACGAGAGACAGCGTTCTGGCTCGAACGATCGCGTGCGGAGACGCATCGCGTGAAGGCGTACCGGCGCGCGGCCGACGTGGTGGCCGAACTGTCCGAGGAGCAGCGGGGCGTCCGCCAGCGCACCGACAGCTGGAAGGATCTGCCGGGCATCGGACCCAAGACAGCGATGGTGATCCGCGAGTCGCTCGACGGCGTGCCCGTCTATCTCGCGGAACTACGGGAGAACGCGGAGCCGATCGGCGGCGGTGCGCTGCGGGCGGCGTTGAAGGGCGACCTGCACACGCATTCGGACTGGTCGGACGGCGGCAGCCCCATCGACGAGATGATGCGCAGCGCGGCCGCTCTGGGTCACGAATACTGTGCTCTGACAGACCATTCCCCGCGTCTGACGGTCGCGAACGGGTTGTCGGCGGAGCGTCTGCGTTCTCAGCTGGAGGTGATCGCCGAGCTGAACGAGGAACTGGCACCGTTCCGCATCCTCACCGGTATCGAGGTCGACATCCTCGACGACGGTTCACTCGACCAGGATCCGGACCTTCTCGACGAACTGGACATCGTCGTCGCCAGCGTGCACTCCAAGTTGCGGGCAGAGCGCGGGGCGATGACCCGCCGGATGGTCCGGGCGGTGGAGAATCCGCTGGTGGACGTGCTGGGACACTGCACGGGCCGCCTCGTCGAAGGCGGGCGCGGGACCAGGCCGGAGTCGACGTTCGACGCGGAGCAGGTGTTCACCGCCTGCCGCGACAACGGCACCGCCGTCGAGATCAACAGCCGTCCCGAACGCCGCGACCCCCCGAGCCGTCTCATCGATCTGGCCATGGACGTGGGGTGCCTGTTCTCGATCGACACCGACGCGCACGCTCCCGGGCAACTCGCCTGGCAGGGGTACGGATGCGAGCGGGCGATGCGGTGCGGCGTCGAGGCCGACCGCGTCGTGAACACGTGGTCCGCCGACGACCTGCTGGAGTGGGCAAAGTGATGCTCGTGCGTGGCTGACGAGTGCAGGGACTCGTCAACCGCGCACGGGCCGAAGGCCCACCGTGAGCATCCCGCTGCCCGCCCCCGCTATTTCCCCTGCCGCAGGCGCCAATTCGGCTCGGGCCCGTTCCGTCAGCCGGTGGTCGCCGACGGCGGCCGCGGCGTGGGCGATCAGGCACCACAGCGCCTCGAGGAGGAGATCGCGCGGCGGTTCGGGTGCCCGGCGCAGGGCGGCCGCCGCCTCGTCCGGGCGACCGTCCGCCAGCAGGAGGTGGGGCCGCGCCCACGGTTCGTACGGTCCCCAGTCGGTGTCGGCGCCGAATGTCGCCGGCCGGCCCCGCGACACCCGCAGGCACAGCAGCGCCAGCGGGAGGATTCCGCGTTCGAGCCCGGGCATCCCGCTGTCGGTGAGTAGCTTCGCCGCCGAGCGGTAGCCGTCCTCGGCGTCCGCGTCGGACGCACCTGTCGCCGCAGCGCGCATCGCCCGATACCAGGTGGTGAACACGGCCACCAGTGGTCGCTCGTGCCGTGCGGCCAGGACATCCGCTGCGGCGGCGTGCTCGTCGGCGCCGGCGAAGTCCCCGAGCGCCCCGAGCGCCTGAAGGCGAACGAGATGTCCGAGCACCTCGAAGTTCACGAACCCGTGCCGTGCCGAGAGCGCGATCAGTTCCCGGCCGATCGCGTCCCGCTCGGGGGCGAGGCCCGAGCGGTAGAAGGTGTGCATGAAGACACCGTTCAGCGCGGACGCGAGCAACGCCGGATCGTCGAGCGTGCGGGCGATCTCCTCGGACTCCCGGGCGGCCCGCAACCCGCGGTCGCCGCGGGTTCCGCGGGATTCCAGTGCGATCGTGGCCAGCAGCCGGGCCCGGGCGGTGTCGTGGTCACCGGGGGGAAGCTGCGCGAGGACGCGTTCGGCCGCCGCGACGACGAGGGCGGCCTGCGCCGGGTCGTCGGAGCGGGTCCAGATGCCCGGGACGTCGTAGTTCCCGATCACGCGGGCGGTGAGCTCGGGGTCGCCCAGTTGTTCGGCCGCGGCGATCGTCGCGAGCCGTTGCTCCCGAGCCGCCACGAGACCGCTGCCGCCGGTCACGGCGAGGCTGCGCAGCAACCCGACCGTCGACTCGAGTCTGGCCCGGGCACCGGACGCCACGGTGCGGTCGTAGGCGGCGGCGGCCCGCTCCCACATCCGGCCGGGGTCGAGTTCGAGCCGGTCGTCGCGGCGCAGGATGTCGGTCTCGAGGGCCGTCAGCTGTGCGCTCGGGTCGATCCCCAGTTCCTCGGCGAGAAGCTCACGCGCCCGGCGCAACACGGCCAGCGCATCACCCTGACGGCCGGACCGGTAGAGGGCGAGAGCCAGCAGCCGCCACGCCCCTTCCCGCCAAGGATGTTCGGCCACATGGGCGTCGAGATCCGGCACGGCCTCGGCGGCGAGCCCGAGGGCCACCCGGGCCTCCGCCTGCCGCTCCACCGCGGACAGTCGCAGTTCCTCGAGACGTGCCCGTTCGGCGCGAGCCCACGACTCCTCGGCGAACTCCGCGTACGCCGGGCCGCGCCACCACTTCAGCGATTCCTCCAGCAGATCGATCGCCTGCCTCGGAGCGGCCGTCGCCGCCGCCGCGACCGCGTGCTCGAACCGCCACGCGTCCACGGATTCCGGGTCGACGCGCAGCGCGTATCCGGGACCGTCGGTGACGAGCAGTTTCGCGGCGGTACGGGCTGTGCGCTGCGGTTCGAGTGCGCGCCGCAGCGCCGAGACGAACGTGCGGACCGCGCCCTTGGCCCCGGCGGGTGGGTCGACCCAGAGGTCGTCGACGACGACGCTCACCGGGACGACCCGTCCCCGGGCGACGATCAGGCGGGCGAGCACCGCCCGATGACGCGGACCCTTCAGATCGACGGGATCGCCCGCCCCGTCCCACGCGACCACCGGCCCGAGCACACCGTACGTAGGAGTCACTCCGCCACGGTATAGCGCTCATCGGATGCTCATCGACCGCCCCGAGACTGGACGAGAGCAGCCCCACCTCGAAGGACCACCCGTGACCCCTGTCATTCCCGGATTCGACTACCAGCGCGTGACCGTCGCCGACGACGTGGAACTACACGTCGCGGTGGGCGGTTCCGGCAGCCCGATCGTCCTGCTGCACGGCTTCCCCCAGACCCACCTCATGTGGCGGCACGTCGCCGCCGAGCTGGCTGCCGGCCACACCGTCATCTGCCCGGACCTGCGCGGTTACGGCGCGAGCGACAAGCCGGTCGAGACGGACGGCGCCGTCTATTCGAAACGGACGATGGCCGCCGACGTCGTCGCACTCGCGAAGGCACTAGGCCACGAGCGGTTCGCCCTGGCCGGGCACGACCGCGGCGCGCTGGTCGCCATCCGCGCCGGCCTCGATCACCCCGGGGCGATCACGCATCTCGCGTCGCTCGACGTGCTGCCGACGCTGGACATGTGGGACATCCTGCACGGAGCGGACGCCGCGGTCGCGTTCCACCTGTACCTGATGGCGCAGCCGCCCGGGCTGCCGGAACAGATGATCGGTGCGAGCGCCGACGCCTTCTTCGGCCACTTCCTCGACGTCTGGACCCGCAACCCCGACGCGATCCCTGCCGACGTGCGCGCCGAGTACCTCCGGGCGTCCCGTGAGGCCGTGCCGTCCATCGTCGCCGACTACCGGGCGTCCGCGGGCATCGACGTCGAACACGACCGGGCGGACCGGGCGGCCGGAAACCACCTGCAGATGCCCGTCACCGTCGTCCAGCAGGACTGGGGCAGCGTGCTCGGTTACGACGCCGCCGGCCTCTGGCGGGCCTGGGCCCCCGACCTCGTGCACGACACCCTCACCGCAGGGCATTTCATGGCCGAGGAAGCACCCGGGGAGATCGTCGACGCGCTGCGCGCCCTCGTGATGAGGTAGCGCTAGCCCCGCTCACCGGCCAGTTCCTCGAACAGGGTCGGGTCGTGGGCGGAGAAGACGCGCACCCGTGGCGCCACCTGATTGTTCAGTTCCCGGAGCCGAGAATGATTGCCGCGGATCTTCGAACGGTCCACCGCGATCAGCTCTTCCATCACCCGCAGGGCGCGACCCTCGGTTCCCGGCGACACCTGTCCGGGGGCGGCGACGGTGCTGCGGTGGTAGAACGCGTCGCCCGCGTGCAGCAGCCAGCCCTTCTCGCCGGTGTCGACGGCCACCGCCGCGTGACCGCGGGTGTGGCCGGGCATCGGGACGAGGACGATGCGGTCGCCGACGCCGGCGATCGGGTAGGTGTCGGAGAAACCGAGCACGGATTCGCCCGGCCCCGAGTAGGTGTGCAGCGTGGGTACCGGGGTGAGCTGGGCGGGACGGTACCGGACCTTCTCCCGGAACGACGAACGCCCTTCCGACGCAGTTCGTTCCGCCGCAGTGGTGTGCAGGGTGGCGTTCGGGAAGTCGGCGACACCGCCGATGTGGTCGAAGTCGAGGTGGGTCGCCACGATGTGGGTCACGTCCGCAGGATTGAGGCCCAGCTTCTCGAGCCGGCGGACCGCCGTCTCCGACTCCCGGAACCGGGCGCCCGTCAGGTTCGCGAACCGGCCGACGCGTCCGGTGGGGTCGGCGACATCCGCCAGCCCGAAGCCGGAGTCGACGAGCACGATGCCCGCGTCGGTTTCACACGCCAGCACGTGGCACACCAACCGTCCGATGAGCGCCGAGGAGAACGAGCCGCAATTGAGGTGGTGTACCCGCATGGGCGTTCACGCTAGCCGAGTCGACGTTCGCCGACGCCCGATTACACCGCGACCGGAGACGACGCCTGCGCCCAGAACCGTTTCGGTATTCGCCCGGCATTCCGGGCGCGGCGCCCGGCCGCGACTGCTCCGGCCATCGCCGCGGCCATCAGCGGAGGGTCCGAAGCCCTCGTCACTGCCGAGGCGAGCAGCACGGCGTCGCAGCCGAGTTCCATCGCCAGCGCCGCATCGCTCGCGGTGCCGATCCCGGCGTCGAGAATGACCGGGACGTCGGTGCGCGCGACGATCATCTCGATGTTGCGGGGGTTGGAGATGCCGAGCCCGGTGCCGATCGGCGACCCGAGCGGCATCACGGCGGCGCACCCGGCATCGACCAGGCGCTGTGCGAGCACGGGGTCGTCGTTGGTGTACGGCAGCACGACGAATCCGTCGTCCACGAGTTGTTCTGCTGCCGCGACGAGTTCGATCCCGTCGGGCAGGAGCGTGCGCTCGTCGGCGATCACTTCGAGCTTTACCCAGTCGGTGCCCAGGGCCTCGCGGGCCAGGCGCGCAGTCAGCACGGCCTCCGTGGCGCCTCGGCAGCCGGCGGTGTTCGGCAACAACGCGATGCCCAGTCGATCCAGCAGTTCGAGCAGCCCGGTTCTTCCTGCGGCGTCCACTCGGCGCATTGCCACCGTCGTCAGTTCGGTGCCCGAGGCGACGAGTGCGTCTTCCAGTACCGAGAGGTTGGCCGCACCGCCCGTGCCCATGACGAGTCGGGACGAGAAGTCCCGGCCCGCGATCGTGAGTGCGTCGGTGTGAATGCGCATGGGTACCTCCGGTCGAGATTTCAGCGAGCACTCGAACCCTACGATCGAATCGTCTCCGACGTCAGAACCACTTGTGCGCTACGTCATAGGTCCAGATTGGACCCCTGACTCGCTGTCTTTCTGGATCTTCTGGACCCGTACCAGACGGCCCAGAGTTGTGCGAGGAGCCGAACACCACGTCGTCACGATCGGAGTAGAGATGAACACCATGGTCGCGCGCAGAAACCGCACCGCGAGGTGGAGGGAGGAGGAGCGCCTGGCAACGGAACTGGAGGACGCTCGGCGCCGCATCATCGAACTCATGGGCCAGCTGGCCGAAACGGTCCGCAGCCGTGATGCTTTGAGCGACCGTATGCAGGTGATGGCGTGGAATGCCCGGTGGGGCCGCGAGCACCTCGGCCTGTTGTGACAGGAGTTTCGGAACTCACATCACAGCCACGTGGTCGGGCGGATCAGGTTGGCGAGATCCACCAGCGTGTACCGATGCCGGCGCTCGGGTGCCTTCCGGGCCAGGGCCCGGAGCGCCGACTCCGCCCCGGTGCGCAGACCGCGTTCGGTGAACGGCACGCTGAGGATCCTCGTCGTCTCGGGGACGCCGCCGGCGTGCAGCCAGTCCACGGCCACGCCGAGGACGAGTACGCGCGTCTGGAGTGCGCGTCGCTCGTCGTGGGCGAGCAGTTCGACTCGCCGGGCCGCCTCCTGCAGATCCCGTTCACTCACCTCGGCGAGCGGCCGATCGTGGACGAGCATCAGCACACTCGTCAACCGGGCCTCGGCATAGTGCCGTGATGTCGGGGGAACCTCGTCGAGTGCCTCCACCGCGGCCGCCCGGTCGTCGCGGTGCTCGAGTTGCCGCGACAGTCCGAACGCCGCACTGACCGCGCCGTGATCCGTGCGCCACACTGTGCAGTAGTACTTTTCGGCGGTCCGGCGCCACCGCCCGACGTCCTCGCCGGAGCGGTATTCGCACCACATCTCGGCCGTCGCCGCGAGGGCGAGCTTCGGGGCTTCCTCGCCCGGTAGCGCGGTCAGGACGGAATCGAATCGGGCGAAGGCCCCCTCGAAGTCGCCGCCCACCAGCGCACACAGTCCCGTGTGCCAGTCGACGCGCCACGTATCCTCACGTTGGTGGTCGAGGGATTCGAGAATGGTGGCGGCATCACGGGGCTGCCCGAGATCGAGGTGCGCGCGTACCTCGGCGAGCGGGATCTCGATGCTCGTCGACGCCACACCGTCGTCCGCCGCCTCCTTCGCCCTGTGCAGTGAATCGAGGAGCTCCCTCGGTCTGCTGTGCACGACGGAGAGCAGCGGGGCCGCCGGATCGTCGGGGTCCACCAACGGAATCGGCAGTGCCCGCACGATACTCATCGCACTGATGCACTCGTCGCGACGGTGCCCGTCGACGTAGACGTCGGTGCGACTGATCGTGAGGTCGGTCCCGAACGTCGTGCGCTGCGGACTGAACCGGTGGGACAATCCCGGATGTGGGCTTCCGGTCTGCTGGGCCCGCACCTCGCGCAGCACGCCGTCGAGTTGCGTCGACATCTCCTCGGCCGAGTTGAAGCGCCGGGCCGGATCGGGGTGGATGGACCGGAGCAGCAGCCGGTGGTAGAACTCGTACTCCGCCAGCAGCGGCGCCTCCTCGGGTGTCGGCAGGCCGTCGACGTAACAGCCCCCGGCGGTGGGCATGTCGAGGGTCAGCACGGCGAGCGTGCGCCCCACGGTGTAGATGTCGGAGGCGATCGTGGGACCGGTGGTGGCGATCTCGGGGGCTTGGTAACCCTGTGTGCCGTAGATGTATCCGTGGTCCCCGATCCTGGCGACCGCGCCCATGTCGATGAGCTTGAGCTGGTCGTAGTCGTCGCCGATCATGATGTTCTCGGGTTTGAGGTCGTTGTACACCAACCCCATCGAGTGCAGGTATCCGAGCGCGGGCGTGACCTCGAGGAGGTAGCGGATGGCGTGCTCCACCTGCAGCATCGGCTTCGGTTCGTCGGGCCCGGCGTCCTCCTTCAGTTCGGTGAGCAGGTCGCGGAGGGTTCTGCCCCGGACGTACTCCATGACGATGTAGCCGACGGGATTGCCGTCCATCCCGGGGTGTTCGACGAAGTTGTAGATCTTGACGATGCTCGGATGCGTCACCTCGGCGAGGAACCGGCGCTCGGCGAGAGCCACCTCCTGGGCCACGGGGTCGCCCGAGTGCAGCAGGCCCTTGAGGACCACCCAGCGGTCGCTGACGTTGTGGTCGAGCGCGAGGTAGATCCAGCCGACGCCGCCGTGGGCGAGGCACCCCAGGACCTCGTACTGACCCGCGACCAGTTCGCCCGCCTCGAGTTGCGGGGCGAACGAGAAGACGGTGCCGCAGTGGGTGCAGACCCCCTCCGTGTCTCCCGGCCGCGCGGCGGTGGAACGCCCGACGGGGCGCTTGCAGCGGTCGCAGTAGCGTTTGTTCTCCGCCAGAACGGGATTGGTCAGGAGCTTCGACAGGTCGGAGGTGTGGACGGCGTCCGGCACCGTACGTGACGACGGGACGTCGTCCTCTTCGTCGTCCGCGAACGGATCGAACCGCACACCCCTGGTGGATTGCGGGTCGTCCATCGGTGTTCGCCCGGTTTCGTCGCTCACTCGGTGTCACCTCAGTCCCGGTAGGTAGGGGCGGGTGGTCCGGCGGCAGGGCCGAGAACCGTCAGCCAGTTGTCGTAGATCCTCGTCCAGGTTCCGTCCGCACGCATCCGATCCAGCGTGCCGTTCACGAAGCGCACCAGATCGTCATTGTTCTTGTTGACCCCGATGCCGTACGGCTCCGACTCGAGCGGCGGGCCGACGATCTCCAGGTTCGGATCCTGGGCGGCGAGCCCGGCGAGGATGGAGTCGTCGGTGCTCGCGGCGTCCGCCTGCCGCTGCTGGAGGACCACGAGGCAGTCGTCCCAGTCGGGTACCGCCACGATCGTGGCCTCGGGCTGCACTCGGCGAACGGTGTCCAGTGAGGTGGTGTCGCCGACGGAGCAGACGCGCTTGCCCGCCAAATCTTCCGGGCCGGAGATACCGGATCCCTTCGGCACCAGCAGCCGTTGATAGGCCTGGAAGTACACGGTGGAGAAGGCGACACGCTCGGACCGTTCACACGTGATCGACGTGCTCTTGACCACGAGATCCACGTCCTCGTTCTCGAGGGCGTCGAAGCGGTCACCGGACGTGAGCAGTCGGAATTCGACCCTGGAGGGGTCGCCGAACAGGTCCCGCGCCATCTCCCCCGCAACGTCGACGTCGAACCCCATCAGCATGCCGGTGGTCGGATCCCGGAAACTGAAGAGGTTGGTGTTCTGATCGATTCCGACGACGAGGCGGCCGCGGGCGGTGATCGCGGCCAGCGAGCTCCCCGGCGCCCTTACGTCCGGTGTGGCGGCGGGGCGGAGACTGGCGAGCGCGCCGCAGGAGCCGGGTGCGGGTGGCTCCTCGGGCACGTCGCCGGTGGGCAGAAGGATCTCGGCCCCACTCGTCAACGGCACTTCCGAGTAGTCGCCGCGGACGGTGGGAGTGAGGGGCTGCGGGGTGGCGCATCCGGCCGCGAGGACGGCGACCACGGCAGCGGAGAAAAGGAGGGCGCGCGGGCGCGTCCGCCGTCTCGGTCGAATCACCCGCGTCATCAGTGGTACTCGTTCAGTCTGGGCCAGATCCCCCCACCGACGGCGAACCCGCAGAGCACGCCGATCACCATGCTACCCACCGCGAGCAGCGACAACGAGCGATATGCGTCGGCCATCCCGTCGAGTTCCTCGCTGCGGAACCGGTCGATGCCGTCCTGCAACGACTTGTCGAGCGCTGCGAAGGTGGCGGGAGACGCCGAGTCCGCGGGGCCGATCGCGATGGCCGTCGCCCCCGGGTAGTCCCCCACGTCGAGCTTCTCCTGCAGCATGATGTGCGCGCGCCGCCAGTCGCCGAGTGCGGTCACGGCGGCATCGATCGGCGGTGTCGTCGCCGGACCGTGATCGCCGTCCTGCAGCCCCCCGAGGATGTCGGCGAGTTCGGCCGACCGCCGGGCGTAGTCGGCCTCGGACTCTTCGTCGGAGCCGCGCTGCAGCAACGCGAGGGTCTCATCCGCCCGGGCCTGCTGGGCGAGGATCCGCGCCTGAGTGATCGTGCCGAGTGGTTGCGCCCCTTCGGTTCTCGCCCGGTCCGTGGCCGCGGTGGAGACCAGGGTGGCGGCGGCCAGCCAGATCAGGAGGGTAGCGGCGAGGAGGGAGGCGAGGACGAGGCCGGGATTGACGCGACGTTTGCTCTTGCGCGCCAGGTACACCTGCGCGAGGACGAGCGCGACGAGCAGGGCGACGGCGACGGCGAACGCGGCTCTCGGGAGCCGCCCGGTGAGGACCTGGGTGTCGGCGACGGACCTCGACTGCTCCGAGTAGAGACTCTCGGCTGCGGGCAGGATCGTGTCCTGCATCATCGAGGAGGCGTCGCTGAGATAGGCGACGCCGACCGGGTTGCCCGACCGATTGTTGGCGCGGGCCGTGGCGATCAGGCTGGTGTAGTCGGCGAGGTTCCGCGACACCTCGGACAGCAGCGCGAGGGCCGCGGCGTCTGTCGAGGCGACGCCGTTCGACGCGGTGACCAGCGCGTTCGACGCGTCCCCGATCGCCTGGTTGTACCGATTACGGACGGCGATCGGCTCGACACCGCCCGAGATGAAGGACGTGGCGGCCGCGGCGTCGGCGATGGACAGCGAACTGTAGAGCCGTTCGGCCGCGTAGGTGAGGGGTTCGGTGTGCGTCCGCAGGGTCTCGATCCGCTGTTGCCGGGCGCCGATCGCCGCCGAGGTGATCGCCCCGGTCGCGAGCGCGGCGGTCACGAGGGCGATCCCCAGCACGGACAGTCGTCCCGGGGTCGAGACGAGGAATTCCCGCCACGGCCGGCTTCGGGATTCGGGCTCGACGAGCAGGGACTCGTCCAGCGAGTGTTCTTCGGTGACGGCATCGTCTCCGCGGTGGAACACGGTGTCCTCCTCCGCCGAGGTCTTCTGCAAGTGTGCCCCGATTCCCGGCGGGTCGTGCCGGAAAAGCCGATGTCGCATCGGGACCACACAGAAGGACAGGGACCGCTGGTGCGGTCCCTGTCCTTTGGTACGGCGGATGCGTCAGGGCTGCTCGCGGGTGACCACTCCGACGAGTTGTTCCGCGTCGGATCCGTCGGCGGGCGAGGCTGCGGGCGGGGTGACGGTGTCGAGGCGTTCGGCGCTGGTCCGACTGCGTCGGCGCACCTCGTACCCGATCAGGATGAAGGCCAGAGTCACCACACTCAGCCAGAACTGCGAACGGGTGGTGGGGAGTACGGCCATGGCGGCGATCACGGCTCCCATCAGGGCGATGGTCGCGTAGCTGAGCCAGGGGAACAGCCACATCTTCAGGCTGAGGGCCTCGGGATCTCGCGCCTCCAGTTTCCTGCGGAGCGCGACCTGGGAGATCGCGATCATGAGGTAGACGAAGAGCGCCACGGCGCCGTACGAGTTGACCAGGAACGAGAACACGAGATCCGGGGAGACGAACGCCGCGATCACCGACGCGTAGCCGATCACCGTTCCGGCGAGGATCGCCCGCCGCGGTACGCCACCGCCGGACAGGCGGGTGAACATGTGCGGGGCGTCGCCGTTGCGGGTGAGCGCGAAGAGCATCCGCGAGGAGGTGTACAGCGCCGAGTTCAGGCAGGACAGCACCGCGGTGAGGATGACGACGTTCATGATCGTGGCGACACCGGGAATGTGCAGGGCGGAGAGGGCTGCCGCGTAGGGGCTGACTCCGACGGCCTCCGTACTCCACGGCACGATTGCGACGACCACGAAGATGGAACCGACGTAGAAGGTGATGATCCGGACCACGATGGAGCGCATCGCCCGGGCGACCGCTTTCTTGGGTTCCGCGGACTCGGCGGCCGCGATGGTCACGATCTCGGCACCGGTGAAGAAGGCCACGCAGGGGACGACCGCGGCGAGCACCGCGCCCCAGCCGAGCGGAGCGAATCCGCCGTGGCTGACGAGATTCGCCACTCCGGGGGTCGAGTCCGGCCACAGTCCGGTGATCCACAGTGCGCCCAACCCGAGGAAGAGGACGATCGCGATCACCTTGATCGACGAGAACCAGTACTCGAATTCGCCGAATGAACGTGCCGAAACGAGATTGGTGCAGGTCAGGATCACGAGAAGGCCGAGGCTGAGGATCCACAGCGGCGCGGACGGGAGGTAGAGCTGGAGTATTCGGCCGCCGGCGATGGCTTCGACGGCGACGACGATGACGAAGAAGTACCAGTACATCCAGCCGACCGAGAAGCCGGCGCGATTGCCGAGCGCTTCCCTGGCGTATACGTAGAACGATCCGACCACCGGCCTGGCCACCGCCATCTCTGCCAGCATCCGCATGATCAGGAGGGTGATGACCCCGGCGATGAGAAACGACACGATCGCCGCCGGGCCTGCGCTCTCGATGACGACGCCGCTGCCGACGAACAATCCGGCACCGATCACGCCGCCCAGGGCGATGAGGTTCATGTGCCGTTTCTTCAGGCCCTTTCCGAGGCCGGTGTCCTCGGATTGAACCGGGGGTGGTGTTGAAGTCACGTTTTCCTCCACTGTGCGCTGACCGGAATCGTCAGGTCGCCATCGCGATCCGGGGTCGGATCGTCGGGCGGTTGGAACGGAGAACAGTGCCGGCGGAGATACGGGAGACGATCCACCGCGAACTGAACTGTTGATGTGATGCACAACACTGTATGGAGGGTCCGGTGGGCAGCACAGTGCCAGTTCGACGGCACGTCTGAGGACCAGTTCGTTACCACTGGTCACAGGGTAGGGGTGCTCGCACGGCCGCGAAGGTGCGCAGCAGGGCCGGGGGATCCAGATGTGCCGCGAAACCGCGCCGCCGGCGTGTGCGGACGTCGCCCTTCTGGGGAATTTCGCCGTCATCCCAGTTCAGAGGGCATTCTCGGCCGGCGATTCCGCTGTCGAACTGGCCCCTTCGCTTGCGAGGTAACTGGCTCTGGGCGAGCTCCGGGACCAGTCGTAGTGTGAGGTGAACACTCGAATAAGTGATGTGGATCACACACGATTGGGTTGCTGAACCGGTGGGTGTCCGCATCGACGTACGACCGACGAGGTCGTGTCAGGTGAGGGCCCCGGCAGCGCCTTCTGGAGGAAATGTGGACAGTACCGTTCCCGGACACACCGACAGTTCAGGCCTGGGTAAGGGCCTGAAACGCAGGCACATGAATCTCATCGCCCTGGGCGGGGTGATCGGCGCCGGTCTCTTCGTGGGCAGCGGTGTCGTCATCGGCGGCGCCGGTCCCGGCGCGATCATCTCCTTCCTCATCGCGGGCATCATCACGTTGCTGATCATGCGGATGCTGGCCGAGATGGCGGTGGCCAGGCCGGTGGTCGGATCGTTCTACGTCTACGCCCGCCAGGCTTTGGGGCGCCGCGCCGGCTTCGCGACGGGGTGGATGTACTGGTACTTCTTCGTCATCGTGGTCGCGGTCGAGGCCATCGCCGGTGGCCGGATCCTGCAACTATGGCTGCCGATGATCCCGCTGTGGCTCCTGAGCCTGGGGCTGATGCTCCTGCTGACGGCCACCAACATGGTGTCCGCCCGCTCCTACGGCGAGTTCGAGTACTGGTTCTCGTCGATCAAGGTCGTGGCGATCGTTCTGTTTCTCGGGATGGGCGCCCTCTGGATCACCGGGCTGTGGCCCGATTCGACGCCCGGACTCGGCAACCTCGTGAACCACGGTGGATTCACCCCGCTCGGCTGGGGCGCGGTGCTCGCGGCGGTCGTCCCCTGCGTCGCCTTCTACACGGGCGCCGAGATCGTGACGATCGCCGCTGCCGAGTCGGAGGAGCCGAAGCGTGCTGTCGCCCATGCCATGCGGTCGATCGTGGTGCGGATCGTGACGTTCTACGTCGGTTCGATTCTCGTGGTCGTCACGATCCAACCGTGGAACACCGAGAGCGTGGGTGTGAGCCCGTACGCCGCGGTGCTCGAGGTCCTGGGAATTCCCGGTGTCGCGACGATCATGAACTTCATCGTCCTCACGGCGGTCCTCTCCTGCCTGAACTCGGCGCTGTACACCACGTCCCGAATGTTGTTCGCGCTCACCCGCAACGGCGACGCCCCGAAGTTCTTCACGACACTGTCCCGCAACGGCGTGCCGCGCCGTGCGATCCTGCTCGGCACCACCGTCGGATACGTGTCCGTCGCCTGCACCTACGTGTGGGGCGACGTCGTCTTCGGATTCCTCGTCAACTCGTACGGCGCCGTCGCGCTCTTCGTGTACCTCCTGATCGCCATCTCCCAGGTGGTGCTCCGACGTCGACTCGAGCGCGAAGACCCCGCCGCACTGCAACTGCGGATGTGGTTGTTCCCGTGGCTCAGCTACGCCACCATCGCCCTGATGGCCACCGTCATCCTCGCGATGGCGTTCCTGCCGACCACCCGCTCCCAGTTCCTCATGAGCGGTCTGACGTTGATCGTCATCCTGATCAGCTACGAGGTTCGGAAGTTGCTCGGCAAGGGCGGTCGCGACGACGAAGCACTGTCCGGTGCTCCCCCGATCGGTTCCGCGGACGAGTCGGTCGCGGAGGCCGAGAAACGCATCGAGTCCGTGGAGACGCTCGGCGGCTCGGACATCGAACTGCTGGCCGCGGCGCAACGGAAGCCGAATACCCATCGTCACCAGAGGAGACAGTCGTGAACAATTCCGCCGTCGGTACGGCACGCGTCAAGCGTGGCATGGCCGAGATGTTGAAGGGCGGGGTCATCATGGACGTCGTCACCCCCGACCAGGCGAAGATCGCCGAGGACGCCGGTGCGGTCGCGGTGATGGCGCTCGAGCGGGTGCCCGCGGACATCCGCGCGCAGGGTGGGGTGTCCCGGATGAGCGATCCGGACATGATCGACGGCATCATCTCCGCCGTCTCCATCCCGGTGATGGCCAAGGCCCGGATCGGGCACTTCGTGGAGGCGCAGATCCTGCAGTCCCTCGGTGTCGACTACATCGACGAGTCCGAGGTCCTCACCCCCGCCGACTACGCGAACCACATCGACAAGTGGAAGTTCACCATCCCGTTCGTCTGTGGTGCGACCAACCTCGGTGAGGCACTGCGCCGGATCACCGAGGGTGCGGCGATGATCCGGTCCAAGGGTGAGGCCGGCACCGGCGACGTGTCCAATGCGACCACGCACATGCGGACGATCGGTGGGGAGATCCGCCGGTTGACGTCGCTGAGCGAGGACGAGCTGTATGTGGCGGCGAAGGAGCTGCAGGCCCCGTACGACCTGGTCGTCGAGGTCGCCAAGGCCGGGAAGTTGCCGGTCACGATGTTCACCGCCGGTGGCATCGCGACCCCGGCGGATGCGGCGATGATGATGCAGCTCGGTGCGGAGGGTGTGTTCGTCGGGTCGGGGATCTTCAAGTCCGGTAACCCGGCGGAGCGGGCCGCGGCGATCGTGAAGGCGACCACGTTCTTCGACGACCCGGACGTGCTGGCGAAGGTGTCCCGCGGTCTGGGTGAGGCGATGGTCGGGATCAACGTCGACGACATCCCCGTCCCGCACCGGCTCGCCGAACGCGGCTGGTGACGTTCTGAACCCTGCTCCTCCGAAACCACTGTGGGCCGGTTCCGCTGTCGTGCAGCAGAACCGGCCCACAGTCGTCGTTCAGCCCAGCAGTTCGGGGATCTTCGCCGCGCTCTCCAGGATGTGCGTGTGGGGCTCCGGACGCAGCGTCGCCGCGTCGTGTGCGCCGGTCAGGACACCCACCACGTACCGCGCCCCGGCGTTCGTCCCGGCCCGGAGATCGTTCGGGGTGTCACCACCCACCAGCACCTCGTCGACGCTCTGCACCCCGGCGAGCTCCATGGCGCGGAAGATGAGATAGGGCGACGGCCTGCTCATCCGCACCTGATCGCTCGTGATCACACCGTCGATGTCCCGCCCGATCTCCCACCCGACCTGCTCGAGCAGCGGTTCCGCGATCTCGCGTGAATAGCCGGTCTGGAGAACGATCTTGATGCCGCGCTGCCGCAACGCGCCGAAGGCGTCGTGAACCCCGGGCAGTGCGGTGGGCGGTGTCTTCCGGTACGCGTCCAGAAGCATTGCGGTGAAATCGGATTCGACGGCGTTCAGAACATTCTTCTCGGCCGGCACCCCGCTCTCCCGTAGCAGTCCCTCGATGGCCTGGCGTTTGCCCGTGCCCTTCCACCGGTCGAACCGATCGTCCGGAATCGGCTCGCCGAGGTGCTTCTCGACGGTGTCGCGCAACGCGACGTACACGGCACCGCCTTCGTCGACGCTCGTTCCGGCAATGTCCAAGGTGACCAGGGAAACCCCGTGTGCGGCCATGGGTGTGACTCCTTCACTGTTACGCCACTGGCAAGTGATGGCTGTCAGTGGGCGATCATCGACAGCACGTCGGCAATGACGTCGCTGTTGGTACCGTGCGACAGATCGAGCGTCCGGCAGCGGTCGTAGTACGGGCTCAGATCCAGCCCGACTCCCAGTCCGTACACCTCGACGGCCCGCTCGCCCTCGTGTCGCTCGACCACGTCCTGCAGGTGGTGGTCCAGGTAGAACTCGTCGTTGGCCAGTGCGGTGGCGCCGTCCAGTGGGCTTCCGTCCGAGATCACGAACAGGAGCCTGCGGCCCTGGGGGTCCCGCATCCGGGAGCACGCCCAGTTGACCGCCTCACCGTCGACGCCCTCTTTGAACAGGTCGTTCTTCAGCAGCCCGGCGATCGCGGGGCGGGCTCGGCGCCAGGAGGTCTCGGCGTCCTTGAACACCAGCTGCCGGACCTCGTTGAGGCGTCCCGGGCTGCGCGGACGGCCGGACCGGAGCCAGTCTCGGCGGGCTCGTCCCCCGTTCCATGCGGCGGTCGTGAAACCGAGGATCTCGCACCGGGCGTCGGCCAGTTCGAGTGCCCGGGCGAACACGTCGACCAGGACCGCAACCGGTTCACCGAACTCCTTCATCGAACCGGAGCAGTCGATGAGGAAGGTCACGGTCGTGTCGGTGTGCGGCTCGGTGCGTTCGGCCCGGAAGAGTCTGCGCTCGGTGGGCGAGGTGACCAGCTGGGCGAGCCGGCGACCGTCGAGGTACCCCTCTTCCCGGCCGCCTTCCCATCCGTCGGGGACCGGTTCCGCGAGCAGCGCCTTCAGTTGCCGTCCGAGTTTCCGGACGTCGAGGCGCTGCGTGTCGATAATGAGGTCGAGTCGCCGGCGGTAGTCCTGGAGCAACGCGGGCCGGACGAGGGACGCGATCTGCCGGGTCTCGTCGTAGGCGCGGGTGAACACGCGGTATCCGTCTCCGCCCTCCCCCAGCGCGCGACTGCGTCCCGACACCGCGGTCGGAACCGTCTCGTCGTCGTCGGGGTCGAAGTCGAACAGGAGGGAGAACGCCGCCCGGCCGTCGCTCCGGTCGTCGGCCGACGCGTCCGGATCGGCGGGTGACTCCAGGCGGCGGCCGATCAGCCCGGCGACTGCCTGTGCGTGGACCCCGAAGTCGGTTTGCGAGAGACGGGTTCGCCGCAGCCACGGGAGGTGGTCGCCGAGGACGGAGGCGAGAGCGAACCGGGTCGATTCGATCAGGTCCTCGGTGGCCTCGGGTATCGGCTCGGCGGTGATCCGGGCCCGGCACATCTGCGTCACGGTGAACAGCAGCATCCCGTGCACGGTCTCGGTCAGCCCGGACGCCACGTAGTCCTGTGACCACTGCGTGAAGCGGTGGGAGAGGTTGGCTCGCACGCCGCCCCACGCGTCGGCGGCCAGCGACTCGACGCGGACCTGTTCCAGGATCTCGAAGATCAGCCGACCCGCCGTGTCCTCCGGGCACAGGCTGCGATGCAGGACGGGGTCGGTGTGGAGGAGGCGCGACGCCATGCCGTCCGCCGCGCCGCGGAAGGACGCGAAGTCGGCGCTTTCGAACGACGGGTGCAGGTGCGGGGCGGGCATCGGCACGCGCCGATGTCCGCGATGGAGTTCCGGTCCGCGAAAGTGCAACTCACCCTGGCCAGCGAGGGCGCGGATCGTGCTCGCACAGAGTTCGTGCACCTCCTGCTGACGGCGGACCGACGCGGGGCGCACAGGCAGTTCTGTCATGACTGCCCGCTCAGGCCGTGCTCGTCGCGAGCATCGCCGACCGCTCCAGTTCCGAGGCGAAGCACCGCTGGAAGTACTCGGCGACGACGGGCCGCTCGGCCTCGTCGCACTTGTTGACGAACGACAACCGGAATGCCAGCGCCGGGTCGTGGAAGATCTCGATGTTCTCGGCCCAGGTGATCACCGTGCGCGGCGACATCAGCGTCGACAGGTCACCGACCCGAAAACCACTCCGGGTCAGGTTGGCCACGGCGACCATCGACCCGATGAGATCCCGGCTCAGCGACGGCACCCGCGCGGACACGATCTCGACTTCCTGTTCCGCGGGGAGGTGATCGAGCGTCGCCACGATGTTCCAGCGATCGATCTGCGCGTGATTGAGCCGCTGCACACCGTGATACAACCCGTTGAGATTGCCCAGGCCGACGGTGTTGGCGGTGGCGAACAACCGGAAGGCCGGATGCGGAGTCAGGACCCGGTTCTGATCGAGCAGGGTGAGTTTCCCGTCGCGTTCGAGGAGACGCTGGATGACGAACATGACATCGGGGCGGCCGGCGTCGTATTCGTCGAGGATGAGGGCGACGGGTCGCTGCAGTGCCCAGGGCAGGATGCCTTCCTGGAATTCGGTGACCTGCTTGCCGTCTCGCAGCACCACCGCGTCCCGGCCTATCAGGTCCAGCCGGCTGAGATGTCCGTCGAGGTTGACCCGCACACACGGCCAGTTGAGCCGCGCCGCGACCTGTTCGATGTGCGTGGACTTGCCGGTGCCGTGCAGACCCTGCACCATCACCCGGCGGTTGCGGCCGAACCCGGCGAGCAGGGCCGTGGTCACCGCGTGATCGAACCGGTACGCGGGGTCGACGTCGGGGACGTGGTCGACGGGTTCGCGGAAGGCGCGCACCGTCAGGTTGGTGTCGAGTCCGAACAGCACGCGTGCGGACACCACGTGGCTGGGTGTCGCAGTGGTCATTTCGGGCATGCGCCCTCCTTCAGTTCATGTCTGACGAACCGTCGTCCGTGACCTCGTTCTCGATCTCACCGATGGCGTCGGCTGCCCGCCGGAGTGCAGGCAGAAGCTTGAGCGCCTTGTCGGGGGTGAGTCGCATGACCGGGGCCTGGACTGCGATGCATAGATTGGAATTGCCTGTGGCGCAAGGGACGAGCACCGCAGCGCACACGAGGCCGGGGAGGAACTCTTCGTCATCGATGGCGTAGCCGTCGCGGCGTACCTGCTTGAGTTCGGTCTCGATCAGCTCGACATCGGTGACCGTCTTGTTGGTGTACCTCTCGAGCGGCATCCGCCCGAGAAGTCGCCGGCGCTGGGCGGGGCTGAGCTGCGACAGGATCATCTTGCCGCTGGCCGAGCAGTGCGCGGGCACCCGCGAACCAGCATGGAGTGTAAAGCGAAGGGGCTCGGAGGTTTCCACCCGGTCGAGATACACCACTTCGCTACCCGACAGGGTGGTCACGTTGCAGCTCTCGCCGAGTTCCGCGACGAGGTTCCGGAGGATGGCGTGCCGCGCGCCGTGGTGGGTGTCGTTGAGCAGCAGATTCTCGGCGAAGCGTCGCAGGCGCACGCCGGTGCCGTAATGCCTGCCGTTGTTCTGCCGGGTGAGGAGTCCGGCGCCCTCGAGTTGCTGGAGCATGCGGTGCAGGGTCGGCTTGGCCATGCCCGTCTCCTCGACGAGCCCCTGCAACGTGAACAGCTGGTCCTTGGACGCGACCATCTCGAGCAGTGCGAACAGGCGGAGCGTCGGTGTGTCTCCGGGTAGCTCCGTTGTCGGGTGTCCGTTCGACTCGTCGATCCGGTGAATCTCACCCACGGTTCCTCCTTGGCCGAAACGGCGACGCATTCGCATCGTGTATCGAAAAATCATACATCTCGTTCCAGTTTTAGGAACATTCATTGACGAAGTGTGTGACGTGGCCTACTGTCACTGCAGATCACAAAATCACGAACGAAACGTTCCGATTTTTGACATTCTCTGCCGGTTCCGGCGCTTCCCTGAAGGAGGATCACACATGAGCAAGAAGAAGAACGGTGCCGATCGCACCGCTGTCTCCGGTGTACAGAAGATGACACCGTCGGAGGCGTTCGTCGAGACGATGGTCGCCAACGGCGTCACCGACATGTTCGGCATCATGGGATCCGCCTTCATGGATGCGATGGACATCTTCGCTCCCGCCGGGATTCGACTCGTCCCAGTCGTGCACGAGCAGGGCGCGGGGCACATGGCCGACGGATATGCCCGGGTCAGCGGGCGGCACGGCATGGTGATCGGGCAGAACGGTCCGGGTATCAGCAACTGTGTCACCGCGATCGCCGCCGCGTTCTGGGCGCACAGCCCCGTCGTCATCGTCACTCCCGAGGCCGGCACCATGGGAACGGGCCTGGGCGGCTTCCAGGAAGCCAACCAGCTGCCGATGTTCCAGGAATTCACGAAGTACCAGGGGCACGTCAACAACCCGAAGCGCATGGCCGAGTTCACGGGCCGCTGCTTCGACCGCGCGATGTCCGAAATGGGCCCGACGCAGCTCAACATTCCGCGCGACTTCTTCTACGGCGAGATCGAGACGGAGATCCCGCAGCCCACCCGCCTCGACCGCGGTCCCGGTGGCGAGACGAGCCTGAACGAGGCGGCCGAACTGCTGGCACAGGCCGAGTTCCCGGTGATCGTTTCCGGCGGCGGCGTGGTGATGGCCGACGGTGTCGACGAGTGCAAGGCACTCGCCGAGCGTCTCGGCGCCCCCGTCGTCAACAGCTACCTGCACAACGACTCGTTCCCCGCCAGCCACCCGCTGTGGACCGGACCGCTCGGCTACCAGGGTTCCAAGGCCGCGATGAAGCTGATCAGCAAGGCGGACGTGGTGCTCGCCCTCGGCACCCGCCTGGGCCCCTTCGGGACGCTCCCGCAGCACGGAATGGACTACTGGCCGAAGAATGCCAAGATCATCCAGATCGACGCGGACCACAAGATGCTCGGTCTGGTCAAGAAGATCTCCGTCGGGATCTGCGGCGACGCGAAGGCCGCTGCTGTCGCGCTCACCGAGCGGCTCGAGGGCAAGGCCCTCGTCTGCGACGCCAACCGTGCGGCACGCGGCGAGACGATCGACGCCGAGAAGGCCGCGTGGGAGAAGGAACTCGACGAATGGACGCACGAGCGCGATCCGTTCAGCCTCGACATGATCGCCGAACAGGAAGGCGAGGACGGCAACTGGCTGCACCCGCGTCAGGTGCTGCGGGAGCTGGAGAAGGCGATGCCGGAGGACGTGATGGTGTCCACCGATATCGGCAACATCAACTCCGTCGCCAACAGCTACCTGCGGTTCGAGAAGCCACGCAGCTTCCTCGCCCCGATGAGCTTCGGTAACTGCGGTTACGCACTGCCGACCGTCATCGGCGCGAAGGCGGCGGCACCGGAACGCCCCGCCATCGCGTACGCGGGCGACGGTGCCTGGGGGATGAGCCTGGGCGAGGTCATGACGGCTGTCCGGCACGACATCCCGGTCACCGCCGTCGTGTTCCACAACCGGCAGTGGGGTGCGGAGAAGAAGAACCAGGTCGACTTCTACAACCGCCGCTTCGTCGCCGGTGAGCTCGAAAGCGAGTCCTTCGCCGGGATCGCACAGGCGATGGGCGCCGAGGGCATCGTCGTGGACAAGCTCGAAGAGGTCGGTCCCGCACTGCAGCGCGCGGTCGCCGCACAGATGAACGAGGGCAAGACGACGGTCATCGAGATCATGTGCACCCGCGAACTCGGCGACCCCTTCCGCCGCGACGCGCTGGCGAAGCCGGTTCGGCTGCTCGACAAGTACAAGGACTACGTGTAGTCCGCTCCCTGCGAGCACGTGGCCCCCGGCGCACACGCCGGGGGCCACGTCCCGTGCGTTCCTGGTACCGACGATTCGACGTCGTCTGGACCTGTCGCTTCGCCGCCGCGACCCCCACACTTCTGACGGAGACAACGGCGAACGGAAGCGGTGCAACAAGGTATGGCGGCAACGGTGTGGGATCTGTCGTTGCCTGCCCTTCTCTTCGCGCTCGGCGTCGTGGTGGCCGGCGGTGTCGTCCGCGGTTTCGGTGGGTTCGGTGGCGCGATGGTGTGGGTCGCGGGACTCGTCGTCCTGCTCCCGCCGACGTCGGTGATCCCCGCCGTGTTCGTCCTCGAGGTCGTCGCGAGTGCCGCGATGCTGCCCCAGGTGTGGCGGCAGGTGCACTGGAAGTCGTTGCGCTGGTTGTTCGCCGGAACCCTGATCGGAATGCCGCTGGGGATGTGGGCGCTCACGCAACTGTCCGGCGACCTGGTGCGCGTGCTGCTGGGCGTCGCGATCATCGGGTCCGCCGTCGCCATGGCCGCCGTCCCCGACCGGCAGTCGCTGCCCGGCCCCGGGGTGACGACTGTGACGGGAGTGGCGTCCGGTCTCCTCAACGGCGGCTTCGCCCTCGGTGGCCCGCCCGCCGTCCTGATGTATTTCTCCGCGTCCTCCCACGTGGCGGCCGGGCGCGCCTCGCTCGTCGTGTTCTTCCTCGTCATCGACGCGTTCGGCGCCGCGGGGTCGGCTGCCGGTGGTCTCCTCACGGTGCCCGTCCTCGCGCAGATCGCCCTGTTCACGCCGCTCTGTATGTTCGGCGCCGCCGCGGGGAAATGGCTGTTCGACCGCACCACCGCCCAGCAGGTCCGTCAACGCGTGCTGTGGCTACTCGGCTTCCTCGGCGCCGCCGTTCTCGTGCAGGTGGCGTTGCGCTGACCGCGTTTCCCGGGAACTCGAATAGCCCGAATCGCGCTGGAACAGTGAGAGACTCGACACCGACCGTTGCAGGCCGTCGAGAGTCCGGGGATCCCAGCCGGTCAGCTGTTGCCAGCGGTCGAGCCGGTAGGTGATCGAGTTCGCATGCAGGTGGATGTCCCGCCCGGCCGCGCTGATGGAGAACTCGTTGCGGGCGAATGCCAATACCGCCTCGACGAGGTGCGGATGGTCCGCGGCGACGGTGGCACCCGGCTCCAGCAGCGTGGCGAGCTCGTCGCGATGGTCTGCCAGGGTGGCGGCAACCCATTCGTCGGCGAAACGGACCACCTCGCCGGTAGGCGAAGCCAGATGCAGGACCCGACGCGCGTCCATGATGCTCATCGCGGCGCCGGCCAGCCCGGGGCGGCCCAATCCGACTCCGACCGTGGTGCCCGGGTGACCGAGCCGAACCTCGCGGATGATGTCGTCGACCGGTGCGCGCTGGCTCAGGGCGATGATGACGGTGCCGTGCCCGCTGCATTGAGTGGTGCCGGGGATCGTGTCGAGGGTGCGTTGCAGCCGTTCGAGCTGCGCTTCCGACCACTCCTCCGCGGCAACGCACACCGCTTGGAACTCGTGCTGCTGTGTGAAACCCAGCGCCTCTGCCAGCTCGCGCACATCACGGTGGTCGCCGTCGGCCGACCTCGCGAGGGCCTCGAAGAACCGGTATCGCACCCCCGCGCGGATGGCCTGTTCGCTTCGGGTCGCGTCGGTGTGCCCGACGGCGACCGCGCTGGTGGCGGTGTGGACGAGGTCCCACATCATGCCGCCTGCGCGCAGCAGGTCGGTTGTCGGCTCGGCGGCCGTGGCCACCATCGTGTTCCACAGTTCGCGGGACGCGATGTGGTACGTCTCGATGACGTCGGACAGTGGCAATCCCTGCATGGCCCGGCGCCGGCCGAGCTGACGCGAACGCTCGAGGACGTCGTCGGCGAGAGGTTCGCTGTCCGCGAGGGCGCGCAACGTCGCCGCGAGTTGCCGACTGATGTATCCGCGCTGCTCGTCGATCGGTACGGCGGCGTACGACTGCAACTCGGCGCGAATCTGACCCACCGCCCGGTCGGTTACCGACTCGATCTCCTCCGAGACCTGCCGGCACAACCGCTGGATCGTGTCTTCACCCACGGACTCGGGCACCCTCTCCCTCGTTTTCCACACTCCCGTGAAATTCACGAACCGGCTCGGCGTTTTCCGGGATTCGCCCATGGCCCGAGGGGAGTGATTCAGACCACACTAGTGCCAGAGTGCACGTCGACCGGCACCGGACCCAATCCGCGACGCCGGTGGACGCAGTCGGAATAGGAGACAAAACAATCATGTCCAACGAGGCAAAAAGCGCCTTACTCGCGATAGGTGTCCCGTTCACCGGGGTTCTGGGCGGCATCGTCGCCCTGTCCGGATCCACGGCCACGGTCTTCGGAGTCCCCATCCTGTTCGCGTGGTTGTTCCTGTGGATGCCGCTCACCTCGCTGTGCCTCCACCTCGCCTGGAAGCTTTTCGACCGCAAGGACTTCGAAGCTGCCGAGCGCGCCGAATCGGCCGCTGCGAGCGCTCGGACGGGAGACCAGTCATGACCGCAGCCTTCTTCACCCTCGTGCTCGTCCTCGCCCTCGGGGCCGGCGTGCTGTCGCGGCGCGGCAGCAAGAAGGAGATCTCCGACTACCTGGTGGGCGGCCGGTCGTTCGGTCCGCTGCTGGTCTTCATCCTGGGAGCGGGCGAGGCGTACAGCATCGGCACCCTGATCGGGTTCCCCGGCGGCGTGTACGCGCACGGGGCGAGCTACGGCGTCTGGTTCATCGGGTACATCCTGCTGGCCTACCCGATCGGATACTTCTTCGCGCCCTACCTCTGGCGCGCCGGTAAGAGATACGGCGCCATGACGTTGCCCGATGTGGCCGGACGCCACTTCCGGTCGCGTGGGCTGGAATTGACGATCGCCATCGCATCGGTCGTATTCCTCATCCCGTGGGGCCAGCTTCAGCTCGCCGGACTGCAGATCGCGCTGACCGGTCTGGGTATCTCCATCGACCCCACCGTCGCGGTATTCGCAGGCGCAGCCCTCGCGCTGCTGTTCCTCATGTTGTCCGGGGTGCGCGCCCCCGCATTCGTGTCCTACGTCAAGGACACCGCCCTGTTGCTCGGTGCCGTCCTGATCGGACTGGCGGCAGTGGTCGAGACAGGTGGTACCGAGAAGCTGTTCGCCGCCGCGGCAGCCAGTGGTGGCGGCGCGGCCTCACACTCCACGGTCACCGGGTCGTCACTGACCTTCGTACTGACGACGATCGTGTTCCAATCGGTCGGGTTCTTCATCTTCCCGATCATCGTGCAGGCCGTGCTCGCCGCGAAGTCCGAGGCGACGATCAAGCGGGTCGCCAAGTTCAATCCCCTGTACATGCTCATGTACCCGTTCCTCGTCGCCGCCGCCTTCGGGGCGATCACGCTGCTGCCCACCAAGCTCGAGGGCACGGAATCCGACCAGGTGCTCCTGCAGTTGTCGCGACAACTGCTGCCCGACTGGCTGACCGGCGTCGTCGCAGGCGGCGCGGCCCTCTGCGCGATCGTGGTGCTGTGCGGGGCGGCCCTCGGAATCGGCGCGATCGTGTCGCGCAACATCATTCCCGGGATCCCGGAATCCCGCCAACGGGTCTGGGTGCGCGGAGTCGTCGTGGCGTACCTCGGGATCTCGCTCCTGCTCACCCTCGCGACACCTCAGCTCCTGCTCACCCTGGTCAACACCGCGTACTACGGCGTCACCCAGGCCGCGGTGGTCTTCGCGACGATGGTCTTCGGATGGAAATTGCGGCCCGCTGCCCTCGCCATGGGCGTGGTCCTCGGCGACGTCGTGGTGCTGTGGCTGTATCTCGACAAGCACGGCCCAGTGTCGGTGTGGCTCGCCGAGCACGGAGTCAACCTCGGTGCGGCCGCCCTGGTCCTCAACATCCTCTTCGTGGTGTCGACGCGGGTGTTCTGGCCACCCACCGATCCCGTCCGTGGCCTTCGCGCCGACGGTCGAACGTCCGGCACTGTCGCGGGATCCGTGGCCGCACGCAGCGAAGTGGGTGCCTGATGTCCAGGACACTGCTCACCGCCGAGTCGATTCATACCCAGGACCCGTCGTCGCCGACCGTCGAAGCGCTGGTCATCGACGGAGCCGACGTGGTCGCCACCGGCACCAGGAAGGACATGGCCGACCGCGCCGGCAGCGGGGCCCGCCGCCTCGACCTGCCCGGCGCCACGGTGATCCCGGGACTGATCGAATCGCACATCCACCCCACCTACGCCGGCCTCACCGACGGCTGGGCGGACTGCCGGACACCACCGTGCCGGTCGATCGCCGACATCCAGCAGGCGTTGCGAGCCGCGGCCACCGGCAGCGGATGGATCAGGGGGTGGGGTTACGACGACACCCAGATCGCCGAGGGACGGCATCCGACCAGGACGGATCTCGACGCGGTCAGCACCGATCGTCCGGTCATCGTGCTGCATATCTGCGGGCACTTCGCCGTCGCCAACACCGCCGCACTCGCGGCCGCAGGCATCGACGAATCCACGGTGCCGGTGGACGACCCGCTGTTCCCCCGCGGGGCCGACGGTCGACTGACCGGGATGGCGTGGGAAATCGATGCGGTGGCGAGGCTCACCGCGGCGGTTCCCGCGCTGACCGAGCAGGAGGTCAACGGCGCCCTGCTTCGCAGCCTGCTGTCGGCGCGGTCGCGGGGCATCACCACCATCCACGATCTCGGGGTGGGTCTCTCGGCGGGCGAGCAGGAGCTGACCGCCTACCGCTCGCTGGACGCCTCGGGTGAGCTACCGGTGCACGTCGTCGGGTTCCTGCGCGGTGACATGGCGCTCGAGGCCCTCGACGACCGCGGAGTCACGTTCGAGCACGCTCCCGGGGCCGGCGCACGCTTCCGGCTGGCCGGCGCGAAGTTCTGGGCCGACGGGTCGATCCAGGGGCTGTCTGCCGCACTCCGCACGCCGTACGCGTGCGACCCCAGCCATCACGGCGACCTGCTCTACCCGCAACCGCAACTGGACGAGATGATCCTGCGGGTGCATCGTGCGGGTGGCCAGGTCGCCGTGCACGCCAACGGCGACGCGGCGGTCGGTGCCGCGATCACGTCGCTGAGGAGGGCGCAAGCCACCGACGGCCGGGTGGGACGGCACCGCATCGAGCACTGCCAGGTGAGCGCACCCAGCGACCTGGCCGCGATCCGGGAAGCCGAACTCGGGGTGAGTTTCTTCGTCAACCACGTCTTCTACTGGGGCGACCGCCACCGCGACCGGTTCCTCGGTCCCGAGCGCGCCGCCGAGATGGATCCCCTCGCCTGCGCCGACGACCTGGGTCTTCGATTCGGACTGCATTCGGACTGCCCGATCACCCCGATGGATCCGCTCGCGACCATCAGGACCGCGGTCACCAGGATGACGAGGGGCGGCACGGTGCTCGGTGGGAACCAGCGGATCGGAGTGGATCGCGCGATCCGGGCCATGACCATCGACAGCGCGTACCTGGTGCACGACGAGACCCGTGTCGGCACCCTGACGGCGGGCCGCCGTGCGGACCTGGTGGCGCTCGACGGCAGCCTCGCGGATCTCGCGGACGGCACCACCGAAATACCCCGTCCCGCAATGGTCATGATCGACGGAGAGTCGGCGGACTTGCGGTAGCCCAAACGTAAGTGCCTCAGCTGAAACGGAACTGGAACCCGTCCCCGCCGATCAGGTGAGGGCGGGTTCCGGGCTACCGGCGGAAACTCGCCTGGCACGCCTGGCCGAGGAGCGCGATGCCTTCTTCGATGGAACGCAGCGGGATCGCGCCGTAGCCGATACGGAAGTGGTTGCGGGGCGGGACCGGCTGCGTGAAGAAGATGTCGCCCCGCTCGATGAGGACGCCGCGCGCCTCCGCCTCGCGCACGAGCACCCGGCAGTCGAGGTTCTCCGGACCGGTCATCCACAAGCTGACGCCACCGGGCGGATACGGCTCCTGCGGCCACGGGAGGTACTTGTCGACGGCCGCACACAGCCGCTCCCATTTGTGTTTCATCTGGGTGCGGTGGTGGCGCAGCGCGCGGTGGTACTCCCCGCTGTCGATGAGCATGGCCAGGGCCCGTTGCTGGTGACCCGGTGGATGACGCAGCACGTATCGTCGGGCCTTCCGCAGTTCGCGCACCAGGTCCGCAGGTCCGACGAGGTAGCCCAGACGCAGACCCGGGGCCAGGAACTTCGAGAACGTGCCGAGATACACGGCGTCGCCGCTGGAATCGAGCGCCTTCAGCGCCGGGCTGGGACTGCCGTGATAGCGGAACTCGCTGTCGTAGTCGTCCTCCACGATCACGGTGCCGGACTCCGCGGCGAGCTGCAGCAGACGCTGACGACGGTCGATGCCGAGCGTCGCGTTGGTCGGATGGTGATGGCTCGGTGTCAGATACATCAGGTCCGTGCCGCGCAGAGTCTCCGGCGGGCGCAGGCCGCGATCGTCGACGTCGATGCCGTACACCTGGGCACCGGTGCGCAGGAAGATGTGTCGCGCATCGAGGTAGCCGGGGTTTTCGATGGCAACCCGATGTTCGGGTCCGAGCAGAACCCGTCCGACGAGGTCCAGCCCCTGCTGGGAACCGACCGTCACGAGAACCTCGTCCGCACTTGCCTCGATGCCGCGGGAGGGCAGCAGATGCTGGCGGATCATGTCGATCAGCATCGGGTCGTCCGCACCGACGCTGTCCTGGAGGCTCGCGTAGGCGTGGGGTTGATACAGCGCGTCGCGGAGACAGCGCACCCACGCGCGGGCGGGGAAGCTGCGGATGTCGATCTGCCCGGCCAGGAACGGGTACGGATAGCTGTGCCAGTCGACGTTCTTCTCGATGTGCGGAACGTCGGCGTCGGGGTAACGCCGGATACGGGACGACCAGTCGATGCGCGGAATGGTCGCGCGGGCGTCCGTTGCAAGCGTCTCGATCATGTCGGGATTCACGAACATGCCCGAGCGCTGGTGGCTTTGAACGAGTCCCTCGGCGATCAATTCCTGATACGCGAGGTTGATCGTGTTCCGTGAGATCGCGAGATCGACCGCGAGTTCACGCGAACTCGGAAGGCGGTGGCGTGGATCGAACAGTCCGTTGGCGATGCCGTGTTCGATCGCCCGTCGAACCTGGCGGTAGAGCGGTTCGGCGGAATTGCGGTCGACCTCGATCAGTGTTCTCGGCACGCATCGCCTCCTGTGGATCCAAGAGTGGCCAGATGTAGGCCGACCCGGCACGCCGAGAAGTTCTCGAACGAGCACTTCTCAGTATGCCGGGCCGGCGGCGAAATCAAACCAGGTTGAGCGCGTCGTCGACGCCGACCGACTCGATCCCGAGTGCGGCACCGACCGCATCGTTCGTCAGGCGCCCGGCGACGGTGCTGACACCGGCGCGGAGTGCGGCATTCTCCCTGGCCGCGCGCGCGAGGCCCTTCTCGGCGATCTGGAGGGTGTACGGCAAGGTCACGTTGGTGAGTGCGTACGTCGACGTGTGGGGCACCGCTCCCGGCATGTTGGCCACGCAGTAGAACACCGAGTCGTGGACCTTGAACGTGGGCTCCGCGTGGGTGGTGGGACGCGAATCCTCGAAGCAACCGCCCTGGTCGATCGCGATGTCGACGAGGACGCTGCCCGGCTTCATCCGCGAGACCAGCGAGTTCGAGATGATCTTCGGGGCCTTGGCGCCCGGGACGAGCACGGCACCGATGACGAGGTCGGCCTGCATGACCTCCTGCTCGATCGAGTAGGCGTTCGCGGCGAGGGTGCGGATCCGGCCCTGGTACATCCGGTCGGCGGCGCGCAGCTTGTCGACGTTCTTGTCGAACAGGACGACGTCGGCCCAGGTGCCTGCGGCGACGGCGACAGCGTTCATGCCCGATACGCCCGCACCGATCACGACGACGCGAGCCGGGGACACACCGGACACGCCGCCGATCAATACGCCGCGGCCACCCTCGGGGCGCATGAGTGCCTGCGCACCGACGAGCGGTGCGAGCCGGCCGGCGACCTCGCTCATCGGGAACAGCAGCGGCAGGGAACCGTCGGGAAGCTGAACGGTCTCGTACGCAACGGAATTGGTGCCGGCGGCGAGCAGTGCCCGGGTGCACTCCTCACCCGCGGCGAGGTGCAGGTAGGTGAACAACGTGAGGTCCGAACGCATCCGGTGGTATTCCTCGGCGATGGGCTCCTTGACCTTGAGCAGCAGTTCCGCGCTCTGCCACACCGCATCGGCGGAGTCGAGGATCTTCGCGCCGGCGGCACCGTAGGCGTCGTCGCCGATCGACGAGCCCTCCCCCGCACCGCGTTCCACGAACACGTCGTGCCCGTTGGCGACCATTTCGTGGACACCGGCGGGAGTGGCCGCCACCCGGTACTCGTGGTTCTTGACTTCCTTGGGGATACCGATCCTCATCTGAGACCTCCGTTAGCTGGGGCTGTTCGCCGCTCCGACCACACGTCGTGGTCCCCGAGCGATACCGAAGTCTGGATCACTCTGGCATGGGACCAGAAGGACCAGTTGAGCGCCGTCTACGGGGACCAGACTGGACCCGTCGAATACCGCTCTTCTGGCCCTGACCTGCGCTCTGCCTCGTCGGTATGTTGTGGATCACAGCCATTCGACAACGAAGGAGATGGTCGTGGACGTCACCGAATTGCGAGCACGGGCCCGCCGGCACCTCGGACCTCATTTCACCCGCAAGGACACCTGGGAAAGCGACTTCCCGGTGTTCGTTCGTGGCGAGGGAAGCTATCTGATCGACACCGAGGGGGACCGTTTCCTCGACGGTCTGGCAGGCCTGTTCTGCGTGAACATCGGTCACGGCCGCGACGACATCGCGAAGGCGGCGAGCGAGCAGATCGGGACGCTGGCGTACGCCTCGAACTGGGGCAGCGCGCACATTCCCGCGATCGAGGCGTCCGCGCTGATCGCCGACCTCGCGCCTGGTGATCTGGGGACGACCTTCTTCGTCAACTCGGGATCCGAGGCCGTGGAGACGGCCGTCAAGTTCGCCCGGCAGTACCACCGCAGCCAGGGCAACCCTCAGCGAACCAAGATCATCAGCCGCGAGATGGCCTACCACGGAACTACTCTCGGTGCGCTGTCGGTAACACAGCTGCCGAAGATCAAAGACCCGTTCGGCCCGCTGCTGCCCGGGGTTCGCTCCGTACCCAACACCCTTGGTTACCTCGGCGACTGCGGCCTGGCGAACGAACTCGACTGCATCGCCGCGATCGAAGCCGTCATCGAAGAAGAGGGCGCCGAGACCATCGCCGCCGTGTTCGCCGAGCCCGTTCAGAACGGGCGCGGCGCCCTCGTCCCGCCGGACGGATACTGGGCTGCGCTGCGCGCGCTGTGCGACAAGCACGGGATCCTGCTGGTCTCCGACGAGGTGATCTGCTCGTTCGGCCGCCTCGGCCACTGGTTCGGGCACGGACTGACCGGTGTGGTGCCGGACATGATCACATTCGCGAAGGGCTCCACCTCCGGATACGCCCCGCTCGGCGGCCTGATCGTGCGTGAGCAGCTGGTTCGCGAGCTCTACGACTCGCCCAAGGGCGGCGTGTTCACGCACGGCGCGACGTGGGGCGGACACCCGGTGTCGACGGCGGTGGCGGTCGCGAACATCACCGCGATGCGCGACGAGAACGTGCTGGGCAACGTCACCGCGCGCGGCCCGAAGTTGCGGTCGGCACTCGACTCCCTGATGAGCGCGCACCGCTGCGTCAAGGACGTGCGCGGCACCGGATTCTTCTACGCGATCGAATTGATGGCCGACAGCGACAGCGGCCGCGAGTTCACCGAGCAGGAGTCGCTGACGGTGTTGCGCAAGGTGCTGCCGGAGGCGTTCGCCCGCACCAAGGTGATTCTCCGCGGCGACGACCGCGGTGCCACGATGCTGATGATCTCGCCGCCACTCGTCGCCGACGACGAGGTGCTCTCGGAACTGCTCCACGGCATCGACAGCATGCTCACCGACATCGAGAAGGCAATCCAGCCGTAGGGAACGACAGTTCCCCGATTTCCAGCGGGTGGCGGTCGTCGAGATCGACGACCGCCACCCCTTTTCGTAGTGATGGGAGAGCGAGGCCATGGCCCCGGGCGTCACCGCTGTACCACCCACCGATGCTGCACGACTGAATGATTCGTCGCTGATCGACCACTGGATCGCCTCCCTGCGCGGGGAGAATCGGATCGTCGGTCTCGCGGACGGAGAAGACGAACGCGCGATCCGTGCGGCCCACCATCTGCACCACAAATGTGTCGTCTCGCCGCGGCTGTTCGGGCGGCGGGACGTCATCCGGCGTATCGCCGACGCCGCGGGGATCCCCCTGGCCGAGGAACTCGTCGTCGACCTCGCCGACGCGGCTGCCGACCCCGCGATCCGTGACGCCGTCGAATCGGGGTTCGCCAAATACCCCGATCGGATCGAGTCGGCGCTGTCCGACCCGGTGTGCCTCGCCGCGGCGGCACTGCGGGCCGGGGTGGTCGATGCCTGCGTCGCGGGTGCGAGCAGGCCGACGTCCGACGTGCTGCGGGCCGGACTGCGCATCGTGGGGCTCGCACCGGGTTCGAGCACCCTTTCCAGCTCGATCCTGATGTTGCTGCCGGACGGCAGGCAGCTGACGTTCTCCGACTGCGCCGTCGTACCCGACCCGACAGTCGAGGAACTGGTCGACATCGCGCTGGCCGCCAGCGCCACCCACTTCCAGCTCACCGAGCAGACTCCGATCGCGGCGATGTTGTCGTTCAGCACCCAGGGCAGCGCCAGCCACCCGCGAGTGGAGAAGGTCCGCGAGGCCGCTGAACTGGTGCGCGTCCGGGATCCGCAGTTGCACGTGGACGGTGACCTGCAATTCGATGCCGCGCTGGTCGCCGAGATCGGCGCGTCCAAGGCGCCCGGTTCGCGGGTCGCCGGCCGGGCGAATGTGCTGGTCTTCCCCAATCTCGATGCCGGTAACATCGGGTACAAAATTGCCCAGCGGCTCGGGGGTGCAATAGCCTTGGGGCCTATCCTGCAAGGCTTGGCCGCACCGTGGAACGACCTGTCCCGCGGATGCACCGGCAGCGACATCGAACTGATGGCGCTGGTGAGCGCAGTCCAGTCCCTGGCCACCTGAACATCAGACCTGCGCGGGAACGTGCCACCGGATCGAGAAGGGAGTCGCGATGACGATGCTCCTCGTGGGCGCCCTGTGCATCGGCATCGCGTCGGTCATCGGAGGCGCCACCGGGTTCGGGACGGCACTGATCGCGACGCCGGTGATGCTGATGGTCGGATTCGCCGTTCCCGAAGTGGTATTCGTCAATCTTGTGGCGGGGCTGATCACCCGGATCGGCGCCGCGTATCAGTTGCGAGAACACATCAGTTGGGGACGAGTGGCACTGCTCGGTGGTGGCAGCCTGCCCGGCGCCTGGCTGGGCGCGGTCACTCTCGGTCTGATGCCGGAGCAGTATCTGAAGCCGGCAGCGGGAGCCGTGGTGATGCTGTGCGGGCTTGCGATGGCGCTCCCGACCCGGGCGGAAGGCACGCGTGCGCCGTCCACGACCGCGCACGTCCTCACCGGCTCCGTGGGTGGCTACCTCGGAACAACAACATCGCTCAACGGACCGCCACCGGTCCTGTTGCTGATGCGAGCGCGGTTGCCACCGCTGGCTTTCATTGCCGATCTCGCAGGCTATTTCATCGTCGCGAACGTCATGGCGCTCGCTGTGCTGTGGTTCCGCGACGAAATCACGGAGTCGATGTTCTGGCCGCGACTCCCGGTTTTCGTCATTGCCGCGCTGATCGGCAACGTCACCGGGCTGGCGATCGCCCGCCGACTCCCGCCGGGGGTGTTTCGTTCCGCGGTCATCGTGCTGGTGATCGCCGCCGGTGCGGCCACCTGCATTCTCGGATGACAGCCGCTCAGGGCTCGACGCCGACCCGGCGGACCAGACGCACCAGTTCGCCTGCGGGACCGTCGAGCTGACGTGCGCCCCGCCACACGGCCCGCAGCACCCTGTCGAGCTCGAGACCGTCGACGTCGATCACCTTCAGCTCTCCGGCGCCGACCTGCTCCGCCACCGCGAGGGTGCTCATCACCGCGGGACCGACTCCGGCCAGCACGCTGGTGCGAATCGCGGCGGCACTGCCGAGCTCGAGAAGTGGTGCCGCCCGGTCGTACTCCTGTAGTGCCACGTCGAGCGTGGTCCGCGTGCCCGATCCCGGCTCGCGGACCAGGAGCGGTGTCAGCGCCAACTCGGCGACGGACAGCGCCTTCCGTCGCCGTGCCCACGGGTGGGTGGGGTGAACGACGACGACCAACCGGTCACGCGCGACTGTGAGACTCTTCAACGGTCGCGGCACCGTCGGCGATTCGACGAACCCGACGTCGCAGATCCTGCTGTTGATCCGCTCGAACACCTGAGTCGAGTTGTGCACCTGCAGGTGAATGGTCACGTCGGAGTGCAAGCGGCGAAACTGGCCCAGCCACCCCGGCATCAGGTGTTCCGCGACCGTCATGCTCGCACCCACCGTCAACTCGGCGGCGCGTTCCGCGCGCAGTCCCTCGGCCACGTCGAGCAGCCTGCGTGTGTCGGAGAGCACCCGACGTGCCCAGTGCGCGATCACGGTTCCCTGCGGTGTCAGTATCGAGCCCGTCGGGCTGCGCTGCAACAGTGTCATGCCGAACTGACGCTCGAGTTGCTTGATGGCGCGACTTGCATTCGGCTGCGCCATTCCGGCGAGTCTGGCGGCAGCGCTGAGGCTTCCGTGGTCGTCGACGCCGACGAGCAACTCGAGAACGGGGAACTCGGGCCATCTGCGGGACATGCACTGAGTATATGACCCTCGCGCAAGACATATCACTCTGATATATGTTCATGTCGAGATGACGGCTACCGGAGACGGCCGCGGTGACGGACCGTGGATCCATGAGTAGTCAACTGAGCGATTCGAAGTCCGGGGAACAGCGCGTCGAGAGCCCGGCAACGCTGCCGCGACTGCAGACCGCCACGGCCACTCTCCTGCCGGGTCTGGCGCTGTGCGCCGTCGCCACCGCCGTCGCGATGGGTGTCGGCCGGTTCCTTCCGACGGTGAGTCCGCTGCTCATCGCCATCGTGCTCGGCGCCGTGCTGTCGAACGTCGTGCATCTGCCCGAACGCCTGCGCCCGGGACTGCAGTTCTCCGCCAAGAAGCTGTTGCGGGTGGGTATCGCCCTCCTCGGACTCCAGTTGATGCTGAGCGACATTCTCGGACTGGGCTGGGGCGTCATCGTCGTGGTGGTGTCGATCGTCTGTCTGGGGATCGTGGGAACGATGTTTGCGGGCAAGCTGCTCGGCCTCAGCTGGACCCAGCGACTGCTCATCGCCTGCGGATTCTCGATCTGCGGTGCGGCCGCGGTGGCGGCGGTGGACGGTGTCGTGGACGCCGACGAGGAAGAGGTGATCACCGCGGTCGCCCTCGTCGTCATCTTCGGCACGCTCATGATCCCCGCGATCCCGCTGCTGTCGCGGGCGCTGGGACTCTCCGACACCGACGCCGGCCTGTGGGCGGGCGGGTCGATCCACGAGGTCGCGCAGGTCGTCGCCGCGGGCGGCGCGATCGGCGGTGCCGCCCTCGGCGTCGCCGCGGTGGTCAAACTCGCCCGCGTCCTCATGCTCGCCCCGGTCATGGCCGTGCTCAGCGTGCGTCAGCGCAGGCTCGCCGGCACCGACGCCGACGTGAAGCGGCCGCCGCTCGTCCCGTTCTTCGTCCTCGCCTTCCTCGCCTGCGTCGGCCTGCGGTCGTCCGGCCTACTGCCTGCCGGCCTGCTCGCCGACGCCAAGATCGTGCAGACCGCCCTCCTTACCGCCGCGATGTTCGCCCTGGGCGCCGGCGTCCAGATCGCGACGATCAAGAAGGTCGGCGCACGACCCTTCGTGCTCGCAGGCATCTCCACCGTCTGGGTCGCGTCGATCGCGCTGGTCGGGGTGTTGCTCGCGGGGTGATACCGCTACCCCACCGCCGTCTACCCCACCCCCGTCGCGACGAACGGGACGCTCGTTGCGTCAGATCGAACGAGCGTCCCGTTCGTTCGGTCGGGACAGTGGAAGCCCTGGCCAATTTTTGATCAAGGCTTTCATTATTTTGTGATCCGGGCTACTGTGGCCACCATCAATCAAACCTTTGATTAGTTAGGTGGATCGCATGAGCCCCACGAACTTCGCTTCGTCGGCCGACCTTGGTGAGAAGGAGCAGACCCTCGAGGTCCTCGCCGACGGTGTCTACGCCCTCACGGCCGAGGGGGATCCCAACATCGGCGCCATCGAGGGCGAGGACTTCGTCGTCTGCTTCGAGGCGCTCGCCACCCCGGTGGCCGCTCAGGACTGGTTGCGCAAGCTGCGCGAGCACACCGACAAGCCGGTCCGGTACCTGGTGCTCTCGCACTACCACGCCGTCCGCGTGCTCGGTGCGTCCGCGTTCGACGCCGAGACCATCGTGTCGCACGAGACCACCCGCGCCCTCATCGAGGAGCGTGGAAAGGAAGACTGGGCAAGCGAATTCGGCCGCATGCCGCGGCTGGCCAAAGCTGCCGACTCGGTGCCCGGACTGACGTGGCCCACCCTGACGTTCGCCGACAAACTCACCATCGATCTCGGCGGCGGACGCGGCGACCTCGTGCTCCAGCACTTCGGCCGCGGACACACCGAGGGCGACATCACCGCGTGGCTGCCGAAGCAGAAGATCCTCTTCGCCGGCGACCTCGTCGAGGCGCAGGCCGCGCTCTACACCGGCGACGCCTTCCACAGCGACTGGTCCACCGGCACACTCGACCGGATCAAGGCGCTCGGCGCGGAGATCCTGATCGGCGGACGCGGCGCCGTCTCCCACGGTCGGGAGGCCGTCGATGCCGCGATCGAGCAGACCCGCCACTTCATCGAGGTCATGCTGGCCGAGGTCGGGGCGGTGCAGCAGCGCGGCGGCACCCTCAAGGAGGCGTTCGAAGCCACCCACGCCGCACTGAACGAGCAGTACGGGCACTGGCCGATCTTCGAACACTGCCTCCCGTTCGACGTTTCCCGCGTGTGGGACGAGCTGTCGGGCATCGAACGGCCCGTCATCTGGACCGCCGAGCGTGACCGCGAGGTCTGGGACCAGTTGCAGGGCTGAAGTCCGTCACCGTTTCACACTGACAAGGCGAGGATCATGGGAAGACGACACACCCGCGGCGGCACGGTCGCCGTCGTGGGCAACGGCCCGGTGGGGCAGACGACGGCGTTGCTGCTGGCGCGCTGGGGCATACCGGTGACGTTGCTCGACGCCCGGCCCGAACGCGACCCGATCGGATCGAAGGCCATCTGCCAGCAGCGGGATGTCCTCGAGGTGTGGGACGCGATCGGCGTCGGCAGGCAGCTGGCCGACGAGGGCGTGACGTGGGGGTGCGCCCGCACGTTCCACCGCGACCACGAATTGTTCGCGCAGACGTTCGTCGACCGCGGCATCTCGTCGTTCCCGCCGTTCGTCAACATCTCCCAGGCCCGGACCGAGGAACTGCTCGACGAGCGGATCGCGGCCACGTCGTCGATCGACGTCCGGTGGGGATACGAGGCCACGTCCGTGGATCAGGACGAGACCGGCGTCACCATCACCTGCCGCACCGGCTCCGGGGAGCAGACCGTCACCTCGGACTACGCGGTGGTGGCCGTGGGGTCGCGGGGCAGCGCGATCCGGCGGCAGCTGGGTGTCACGTTCGACGGTCGCTCGTTCGACGACAAGTTCCTGATCTGCGACATCGCCGCTGACATCCCGGGCTGGGCCGACGAGCGCCGCTTCTACTTCGACCCCGAGTGGAACCCGGGCAGGCAGGTGCTCATCCACCCGTGCCCGGACTCGACGTTCCGCATCGACTGGCAGGTGCCCGGCGAGTACGATCTCGAGGCCGAGGAGAAGTCGGGCGCGCTGGACGCGCGGATCCGGAAGATCATCGGCGACACCGACTACCGCATCGTGTGGAAATCGGTGTACCGCTTCCACTCCCGGGTCGCGAACCGGATGCGCGTCGACCGGGTGCTGCTCTCCGGGGACGCCGCGCACGTCGTGTCCCCGTTCGGGGCGCGAGGCCTGAATTCCGGTGTCGCCGACGCCGAGAACGCGGCGTGGAAGCTCGCGTTCGTCCTGCGGGGCTGGGCCGACGAGTCGCTGCTCGAGACGTATCACACCGAGCGGCACGCGGCGGCCGTCGAGAATATTGCGGTCACCACGGCGACGATGGATTTCCTCGTCCCACAGTCCGAGGACCAGCATCGGCACCGGCGCGACGTGCTCACCGCGGCGGTCACCGACTCGCAGGCGCGGGCACAGGTCGACAGCGGTCGCCTCGCCGAGCCGTTCTGGTACGTCGAATCGGCCCTGACCACAATGGATCCGGAAAGACCCTTCGCCGGTCGCCCCGAGCGTGGATGCACCCCGGCTGCGGCGCCGGGAATCCTCGTGCCGGACACGCCGGTGACGCTGCGCGGCGGTGCCGGCACCCGTCTCCGTGACATCGCCCGGCACGGAATCCTGCTTCTCGCGGGTGACGGCGTGGACGTCGACGAGATCCGCAGCGCGGCCCTCGGCGCGGTGCATACCCCGCTCCGCCTCGTCCGGCTGTCGGAGGTCGACGGCACCGGCGCCCTCACCGCCGCGTTGGACGCGAAGCCCGGCGAGGTGTGGGTCATCCGCCCCGACGCCTACATCGCGGCGGTCACCGACACGGTCGACGGGCTGGTGTCCGCGTTGTGCCGGATCACCGAACCCGGTGCCACCGCAACGGAATCCGTCGTCGACGTGATCACCTCCGCGCCTCGGGCGTCGTAGAGGGGCGCCGCGGGCTGCTCCCGTATCGACGGATCGCCGTCAGTAGCTCGGTAGCGACATCATCCAGAGCGCTACCGCCGGATTGCCGTCGATCTCCCGGGCGCGGTGCGGGCTGGCGCTCGCGTACGCGACGCTGTCGAGTGCGTTGAGCACGTCGGTGTGCTCACCGACGGTGATCTCGATGCGGCCGGAGATGACCAGCAGAACTTCTTCGGAGTCGCCGTGTGCGTACAGCTCGTCGCCGGAGGTTCCGTACGGGTCGAACTCCCCGATGAACGATTCGAGCTGGCGATGGGTGGTCGGCGTGATGCGGACCTTGCGCGCGTTGGTGCCGAAGGCATTGAAATGGGCGGTGCGGTACCGGTGCACAGCGGTTGTCCCCCTCGCCGCCGCTCACGCGTGGTGCGGTGTGCTCGGGGTGACCCGCGACTGGTCACCGGTCATCGACAACGACCCCAGCAGCAAGATCCTGCGCATGGGCGGCTACGCCGGCCAAGGTCTGACGGCCGACCATCTCGCCGGCCGCATCGCTTCCGACCTGATCCTGCAGGGCGATACCAAGCTCTCCACGTTGCCCTGGGTTCGCCAGATGCCCAGACGCTGGGAACCCGAACCGCTCCGGTGGATCGGCGCACACGGCCTCTATCGCATCTACTCGATCGCCGACGTTCTCGAGGCTCGAGCGGCCGGCCCTCGCACCTCCCGACTCGCGCTGATGGCCGACAAGATCGCCGGGCGCTGATCTCTCACCACCAGCACGCGCTCAGCGCCGAGGCGCCGGTACGAACTACATCCCCTTCCCCGAACCCAGGGAGAGACATGACCGAGATCGACAAGAGCGTCGCAACCGAGTACCACCCCACGGTGGAGCGGAAGAGGTCCGACTCATTCGGGCAACCCAGGGGTCTATGGAACCTGGCGTTCACCGAACTGTGGGAGCGTTTCAGCTTTTACGGCTTGCAAGGAGTTCTCAGCTTCTATCTGTTGTACTCGCTCAGCGACGGTGGACTCGATCTCGCGCCGGCGACCGCGGTCAGTATCGTCGGCGCCTACGGCGGCTCGGTGTACCTGTCTCAAATCCTCGGGGCATGGATCGCCGATCGGCTGATCGCGCCTGGCGAATGGTCCTCTACGGCGCCATCGTCATCACCCTCGGCCACGTCACCCTCGCGGTACTCGACGGCCTCTCGGGCCTGGCCTTCGGGCTCACACTCATCGTCCTGGGTACCGGCGCGCTCAAGACGAACATCACCTCGATAGTGGGCATGCTCTATGCCGACAATCGCCCCGCGCGCGACGCCGGTTTCTCGTACTTCTACATGGCCATCAACACCGGCTCCGCATTCGGACCGCTGCTCACCGGATTCACTCAGAGCAGATGGGGATTCCACGCAGCCTTCAGCCTCGCCGCCGTCGGAATGGTCGGCGCGCTGATCCAGTACTCGTGGAAGATGCGCGACCTCCCCGCCGAGGCCGGCGTCGTCAAGAATCCCATCGCCCGCACCCAGTTGCCCTACGCGTTGGCTACCGTCGCCGCCGTGACGGCGTTCGTGGTCGCCCTTTGGCAGTTCGGGCTCGTCGACAACACCAACCTCTCGCGCTTCGTCGGGGCCGTCATCCTCGTCGCCGCGATCATCTACTTTACCGTGATCCTGCGTTCGCAGAACGTGACACCGGCGGAGAAGCGTCGTATGAGGGGCTTCATCCCCCTGTGGATCGCAAGCCTGCTGTACTTCGGATTCCTGTTCCAGAAGTTCACCACCATCTCGGTGTTCATCAAGGATCGGGTCGATCTCGACGTCGGTGGCTGGCAGGTACCCGCCCCCTGGCTGACCACGATCAGCCCGGTCTCCGCGGTCCTGCTCACCCCTCTCGTCGCCATGTTGTGGACGAAACTCGGTACTCGCCAACCGACTACGTCCGCGAAGTTCGCCATCGGCCTGACCATGGTCGGCTGCGCCTACCTACTGCTGCTGCTCTCGCAGTTCTTTCCCGACAAGACCGTGCCGCCGCTCCTGGTTCTCGTCAGCATGGCCGTTGCCGGTTCATCCGAAATCTTCGTCGGACCGGTCGGACTCGCACTGGCCACGCGCATCGCACCCGATCGATTCAAGGCGCAAACCGTGGCACTGCTCTTCCTGACTCTCGCCGGTGGATCGACGCTCTCCGGCCTTCTCGGCGGACTGTTCACCACCATCTCCACCGGAACGTTCTTCCTCGTCGTCGGGTCCGGAGCCGTCCTACTGGGAGCGGTGCTGTTCGTCCTCTCCCGCACGATCGAAGCACTGACCGACAGCAGATAGCGAGGGCTCCGGCAGGGGCGACGCAGACCGCGGTCAGGGTCGACTCAGCCGTTCCGGATCCAGATCGAGTCGTCGCAGCAGCTGCGCGTTGAGTGCGACGACGATCGTGGAGACGGACATCAGGATCGCCGCCACCGCGGGTGAGATCGCGACCCCGGCGAACGCGAGGACACCGGCGGCCAACGGGACGGCGATGATGTTGTATCCGGTGGCCCACACCAGGTTCTGCCACATCTTGCGGTAGCTCGCCTGGGACAGGTCGATGATCGAGAGCACGGCGCGGGGGTCGTCGGCAGCGAGCACGACACCCGCCGATTCGATGGCGACGTCCGTGCCGGCCCCGATCGCGACGCCGACATCCGCGCGGGCGAGTGCGGGAGCGTCGTTGACGCCGTCGCCGACCATCGCCACCCGGTGGCCACGGGTCTGGAGTGCGGCGACCTCGGCGTCCTTGTTCTCCGGCAGCACGTCGGCGAACGCTTCGTCGATGCCGAGATCGGCGGCGACGGCGTCGGCCACCTGGCGGGCGTCTCCGGTGATCATCGCGACCTTCACGCCGCGCTTGTGCAGGGCGTCGATCGCCTGCCGGGACTCCTCGCGGACAGCGTCCTCGAGCGCCACCGCGCCGAGCACCCGCCCGTCGCGGACAACGTGCAGGACGGAGGCGCCGCGTTCGACCCACCGTTTCGTTTGCGCGGCAACGTCGCCGGGGACCGTCACGTTCAGTTCGGCGAGCATCGCCGGTCCGCCGACGGTCACTTCGTCGCCGTCGACGTTCGCGCGCACTCCCCGGCCCGGCAACGACCGGAAGTCGGATGCGGTGCGTCGCTCATCCGCGGGCACCTTCGACGCCGCCTCGGCGACGATGGCCCGAGCGACCGGGTGCTCGCTGTCGGCCTCCACGGCGCCGGCGAGCGCGAGCAGTTCGCTCTCGGTGACACCCGCGGTGGTGACCACTCCGGTGACGACGTGCCTGCCCTGGGTCAGGGTGCCGGTCTTGTCGAACAGGACGACGTCGACGTTGCGCATGCGTTCGAGTGCCAGTCGATCCTTCACGAGGACACCGGCCTTCGCGGCGCGCTCGGTGGAAATGGCGATCACGAGGGGTATCGCCAGGCCGAGCGCGTGCGGGCAGGCGATCACCAGAACGGTGACGGTCCGCACCACGGCCTCGTCCACGTTGCCGAGCAGCGACCACACCACGAACGTGAGAAGCCCTGCGATCGAGGCGAAGTAGAACAGGAACGCCGCGGCGCGGTCGGCGAGGGCCTGCGCCCGGGACGAGGAGGACTGCGCGTCGGCGACCAGTCGCTGGATCCCGGCGAGGGCGGTGTCCTCCCCCACCGCGCCCACCTGGATCCGCAGCGCGCTGTCGGTGGCGACGGTGCCGGCCACCACGGTGTCGCCGACCGACCGTGGGACAGGGTTGGATTCGCCGGTGATCATCGATTCGTCCACCTCCGCGCGGCCGTCCTCGACGGTGCCGTCGGCGGGGATGCGGCCACCGGCCCGTACCAGCACCAGGTCGCCGGTGGCGAGTTCGGAGACGGGCACCTCGGTGACGCCGTCGTCGGTGACCCGGTCGGCGGTGTCCGGGAGCAGCGCGGCGAGCGCGTCGAGGGCGCCGGACGCCGACCCCAGCGCCCGCATCTCCAGCCAGTGGCCGAGGAGCATGATGACGATGAGAAGCGCCAGCTCCCACCAGAAGTCGAGGTTGAAGCCGCCGATTTGCAGGGTCGTCACCCACGACGCGAGGAACGCGACCGTGATCGCCATGCCGATCAGCAGCATCATGCCGGGCCGCCGCGACTTCAGCTCACTCCACGCGCCGGTGAGGAACGGCGCGCCGCCGTAGAAGAAGATCGCGGTGCCGACCACCGGCGGAATCCACGACGCACCGGGGAAGTCGGGGACGGTGTAGCCGAGGAGGTCGGCGAACATGTGGCTGAACACCACCACCGGCACCGACAGTGCGAGACTGATCCAGAATTTTTGCCGGAACACCTCACCGTGGGACCCGTGACCGGCATGCCGATCGGCGTTGTCGGTGTGTCCGGTGTGCCGAACCTGTTCCACTTCCTGCTGCTGGTGATCGTGAGACATGCCTGCTCCCTCGGAAGCTGCTCTCGTGGTCTGGTTTCAGGAACGCACCAGTCGTGCGATGGCGTCGGTGGCTTCCTTGATCTTCGCGTCCGCCTCGGTGCCGCCCGCGACGGCGGCGTCGACGACGCAGTGGCTGATGTGGTCTTCGAGCAGACCAAGCGCCACAGCCTGCAGCGCCTTGGTCATGGCAGAGACCTGGGTGAGGATGTCGATGCAGTACTTCTCGTCCTCGACCATCCGCTGCAGACCCCGCGCCTGGCCCTCGATACGGCGCAGTCGCTTGAGGTAGTCGTCCTTCGCGCTGATGTACCCGTGACCGGTTGTGTGATCGTGGTCGGTGGTCGGTTGCTCGGTCATGAGTGTTCCCCTCGGGTGGGAGTGGTCAGGGGCTGGAAGCGACGCAGTCGCAGGCTGTTGCTCACGACGAACACCGATGAGAATGCCATGGCGGCGCCGGCCAGCATGGGGTTGAGCAGGCCCGCCGCCGCCAGCGGCAACGCCGCGACGTTGTAGGCGAAGGCCCAGAACAGGTTGCCCTTGATCGTGCTCAACGTCCTGCGCGACAACCGGATCGCGTCGGCGGCGGCCCGGAGGTCGCCGCGCACGAGCGTGAGGTCGCTGGCCTCGATGGCCACGTCCGTGCCGGTTCCCATGGCGAGACCGAGGTCGGCCTGCGCGAGAGCGGCGGCGTCGTTGACCCCGTCGCCGACCATCGCGACCACCTTGCCCTCGGCCTGCAGACGCTTGATCACGTCGACCTTGTCCTGGGGCAGGACCTCCGCGATCACCTCGTCGATGCCGACCTGGGCGGCGATTGCCCGGGCCGCGGATTTGTTGTCGCCGGTGAGCATGATCGGGGTGAGACCCAGTTCGCGGAACTGCGACACCGCCTCGCGGGAGGTGGGTTTCACGGTGTCGGCGACCACGAGCACGCCGCGTGCCTTGCCGTCCCAGCCGATCCCGACGGCCGTCTTGCCTTCGGACTCGGCCGCGTCGATGACGCGCTGCAGTTCCGTGGTGAGGTGCAGCGACCAGTCGCGGAGCAGTTTCGCGCGGCCGATGACCACCGCGTGTCCGCCGATCATGCCCTGGACGCCGAGCCCCGCGATGTTGGTGAACTGTTCGACGTCGGGGAGCGTGTGCAGCCGCTCCTTCGCACCGCGGGTGATCGCCCGCGCGATGGGGTGCTCGGACGCGTCCTCGAGCGCGCCGGCGAACCGGAGAACCTGCTCCTCGTCCTGGCCGTCCGCGGCGACCACATCGTGCAGCGACATCGTGCCGGTGGTGACGGTGCCGGTCTTGTCGACCACCACGGTGTCGACTCGCCGCGTCGATTCCAGAACTTCGGGTCCCTTGATCAGGATGCCCAGCTGGGCCCCGCGTCCCGTGCCGACCATGAGGGCGGTCGGGGTGGCGAGTCCGAGCGCACACGGGCACGCGATGATCAGGACGGCGACCGCGGCGGTGAACGCGGCGGCGACCGAACCGCCGGTCCCGATCCAGAAACCGAGGGTCGCGACCGACAATGCGATCACGATCGGGACGAAGATGCCGGAGATCCGGTCGGCCAGGCGTTGCACCTCGGCCTTGCCGGTCTGCGCGTCCTCGACCATCCATGCCATCTGCGCGAGCTGGGTGTCGGCTCCGATCCGGCTGGCGCGAACCACGATTCGGCCGCCGACGTTGACCGTCGCACCCGCCACCTCGGAGTCCGGCGACACCTCGACCGGAACGGATTCACCGGTCAGCATCGACGCGTCCACCGCCGACGAACCTTCGACGACGACGCCGTCGGTGGCGATCTTCTCGCCGGGACGGACCACGAAGAGGTCGCCGACCTCGAGTCGGTCGATGCCGATCAGCTGTTCGGTGCCGTCCCGCAGCACCGACACTTCCTTGGCGCCCAGTTCGAGTAGCGCCCGCAGTGCCGCTCCCGCCCGGCGTTTGGCGCGGGCCTCGAAGTAACGGCCGGCGAGGATGAACGTGGTGACGCCTGCCGCGGCCTCCAGATAGATATTGCCGGTGCCGTCGACCCGCGCGATCGTGAGCTCGAACGGGTGCGTCATCCCCGGCATGCCGGCGGTACCCCAGAACAGGGCGTACAGTGACCACCCGAACGCGGCCAGCGTGCCCATCGACACCAGGGTGTCCATGGTCGCGGTGCCGTGCCGCAGATTCGTCCAGGCGGCCTTGTGGAACGGCCACGCACCCCAGACCACGACCGGGGCCGCGAGGGTGAGCGAGAGCCACTGCCAGTTGGTGAATTGCAGCGCCGGGATCATCGCCATCGCGATGACGGGGACCGTCAGCACCGCCGACACGAGCAGCCGCTGCCGCAGTGCCGCCGCTGGGTCCTCTTCCTCCGGGGCCGGGGGCTTCACCTCGGGCAGTCGCGCCGTGTACCCGGCCTGCTCGACTGTGGCGACCAGGTCTTCGGGCGAGACGTCGGCGGCGTCGTAATGGACGCGGGCCTTCTCCGTCGCATAGTTGACGGTCGCGGTGACGCCGTCGAGTTTGTTCAGCTTGCGCTCGATGCGGTTGGCGCACGACGCGCAGGTCATCCCGCCGATGGCCAGTTCGATCTGGGAATCGGGCAGTGCCGCGATGTCGGCCCCGCGGGTCATCACTTCTCCTCCGGTCCGGCGGTGGCGGTGAACTCCGCGGTGTGGACGGCGCCGGCGTGCTGGAAGTCCAGGAACAACCGGTAGTCGCCCGCGCCGGGCGCCGTGACGGCGAAATCGATCCCGGGACCCGCCGCGGTGACGCCGTCGCCGGGATGTCCGTCCGGGTGCACGTGCAGGTATCCGAGGTCGGTGGTGCGCAGCGCCACCAGGTGACCGTACGCGCCGAGGTAGGGCTGCAGATCGGTGACGGGCTGTCCGTCGCGGCTCACCGCGAGGGTCACGTTCGACGTCTCTCCCGGTCGGAGCGTGCCGTCGAGGGTGACGGTGTACCCGTCCACGGTGGTGGTCGGTGCGGGAGCGGGCAGTTCCTGCGGGTCGTAGGTGCCCGCGACGCGCAGGTCCGTGCCCAGGGTGACGCCTTCCCCGCCTGCCGGGGTGAAGTCCGCGAACACGCGGTAGTCGCCGCCGCGGGCGAGGTCGAGGGGGATGCTCCACGTTCCGGCCGCGTCGAGCGTCGGGTGCACGTGCTGGAATCCGGCGAGGTCCCGGCGGACGACGATCAGGTGCAGCAGCTTCTCGTGCTCCACGGCGTAATCCGTCACGGGTACCCCCGAGGGGTTCGTGATCCGGAACTGCACCGGGACCCCGGCACCGGCGGTGACCTGGTCGGATGCGAGTTCGAGGGTGTAGCCGTTCGCAGTGGGCGTCAGTCCGCCCGGGGTCGGGTCGGCGGCGGCGTCGTGGCTTGCCGCCCCGTGTCCGTCGTCCTCGGCCGTGTGCGCGGCGGGCTCGGCCACATCCGGGCCGACAACCGACCCGAGGGCGAGCGCGGCACCGAAGATCACGACGAGTCCGACGGTGAATCCGGCGAACTTGCCGGTTGCGTTCATGATGGGGCTCCTGTGCTGGAGTTTGCCGGCTCAGCCGGCGATTGAGTATCCGGCTTCCGCGACGGCATCCGCGACGGCGCCCGGGTCGAGGTCGGTGGTGCTCTCGATGACGACCTTGCCGGTGGCCAGATCGACGTTCACGGCGGTGACGCCGGGGAGTTCGTTGATCTCCTCGGTTACCGAGGACACGCAGTGGTCGCAGGTCATGCCGGTGACGGTAACGCTGGAGGTGCTCACGGGGGTTCGCCTCTCTTCGGGGTATCGATGTCTTCTCTGAGAGCTACCATACCCCCCTACCGTATTCCCGCAAGCGTGTGCCGAGTCCGCGTTCCTCTCCCACGCGGACCCGAAAAAAGTGATTGAGTGAGGTACCGCATCTCACCGGGAAACGGAGCCTGGCAATGTCGATGGACACGTTGCGCACCCTGATGCTGCGCCGCAAACCGCTCACCGAGAACTCCGACCTGGTGCGGAATGCCTGACGACGGCCGGAAACGGGTGGATGCCACCACCCTGACCGGTGTTCCCGCGACGATGATGTGGACGCTCCGCAACCGTGCCGTCGAGGCGTCGCGTCCGGGCAGCACGTTCGCCGACCCGCTTGCAGTGACGCTCTACGAGACCCTCGACTATCCGTACGAGAACTTCGGGAAACCGGGCCAATCCCACGCACTGCGCGCTCGGGCCTTCGACGACGAGATACGGGCGTTCCTCGCCGACCACCCCGGCGGAACGGTCGTCGCCCTCGGTGAAGGATTGCAGACCAGCTACTGGCGGATCGGCGACCCCGACGTCCGGTGGGTGTCGATCGACCTGCCCGAGGTGGTCGCCCTGCGCACACAACTCCTGCCGGACGAGCCGAACGTCACCACACTCGCGGTGTCCGCGCTGGACCGCTCGTGGATGGACCACGTCGACACCGGTCGGGGCGTGTTCGTCTCGGCCGAGGGCCTGCTGATGTATCTGCCCGCCGACGAGTCGCTGTCCCTGATCGGCGAATGCGCCCGGCGTTTCCCAGGCGGTCGGATGATGTTCGATTCGGTGCCGAAATGGTTCAGCCGCAAGACGCAGAAGGGAATGCGGATCCACGGCGACTACACCGTCCCGCCGATGCCGTTCCACCTCTCCGCCGGCGACGCGGCGGACCTGCCCGGACAGGTGCCGGACCTCGCGTTCACCCGCGAGGTGACGCTGCCCCTCGGCCGGGGTCTGTGGGGGTCGACCCTGCTCCGCAGACTGTCGGAACTGCGGCCGCTGCGCGACTCGCGTCCGACGCTGACCCTGTGCGGATTCGCGGGCTGAACCCCGTCCGACGAGCGATGTGGGCCGACCAGCAGCAGAATGGTGCAATGGCGGACCGCGGATTCACCCCGACACAGCTCGCGGCACGTGCCGCGTACCTGCTTCGCGGCAACGACCTCGGCACGATGACGAGTGCCGCGCCGCGCCTGTACCCGCACATGTGGAGTTGGGACGCGGCGTTCGTCGCGGTCGGATTGGCGCCCCTGAGCGTGGAGCGGGCCGTCGTCGAACTCGACACCCTGCTGTCGGCGCAGTGGAAGAACGGGATGATCCCGCACATCGTGTTCGCGAACGGCGTCGACGGATACTTCCCCGGTCCCGGGCGGTGGGAGTGCGGGACCCTCGCCGCCCACGCGCCGAGCGGCACGCAGACGTCGGGGATCACCCAGCCGCCCGTCCACGCCATCGCGGTGCAGCGCATCCTCGATCACTCACGCAGGCACGGTCGCAGCACCCGTGCCGTCGCCGAGGAGTTCCTCGACCGGCGCTGGCCCGACCTCGTGCGCTGGCACCGCTGGCTGGCCAACGCCCGCGACCTCGACGGCAACGGCCGGATCGCGCTGTACCACGGCTGGGAGTCCGGCATGGACAACTCGCCGCGCTGGGACCACTCGTACGCCAACGTCGTGGCCGGGGTGATGCCCACGTATCTGCGCGAGGACCTGTCCCACGTCACCGACACGGGACAGCGGCCGTCGAACGGCGAGTACGACCGCTACCTGTGGCTGCTCGAGGAGATGAAGACGGTCCGCTACGACGACGAGGAACTGGCCACCGCCATGAGCTTCGCGGTGGAGGACGTGTTCGTCAGTGCCGTGTTCTCGATGGCGTGCGAGGTGCTCGCGACCATCGGCGAGGAACACTCGATGCCGAACTCCGATGTCCGGGAACTGCACGGGTGGGCCGCCCGGTTCCGGCAGGGCGTCCTCACCACCACCGACGAACGGTCCGGGGCGGCACGCGATTTCGATCTGCGCAGCGGCCGGTGGATTTCCACCGAGACCCTGGCCATGTTCTCCCCCTTGCTGTGCGGCGGCCTGAGCCGTGACGCCGAACGCGCTCTGCTCCGCACGTTCGAGGGGCCGAAATTCTGCGGCCACCCCGACCTCCGGTACGCCGTGCCGCCGTCGACGTCGCCGGTGTCGGGCGACTTCCGCCCGCGCGAGTACTGGCGCGGTCCGGTGTGGCCGGTGATGACGTGGCTGTTCTCCTGGGCGTTCGCCCGGCGCGGGTGGGCCGAGCGCGCCCACCTGCTGCGGTCCGAGGGGCTCCGGCAGGCCAGCGACGGCAGTTTCGCCGAATACTACGAACCGTTCACCGGTCAGCCCCTCGGCAGCATGCAGCAGTCGTGGACGGCCGCCGCAGTTCTGGACTGGTTGGGCTGAGCCCCCGTGAGTACTTATTAACCGCGGGACGTTAATAAGTACTCACGGGCGCTAGTCGCACAAGCGGATCGGGCCGAGTTCGGCGTACCGGTCGCCGGGGCCGGGGTTGTCGGCCGGGGTGGCGCCGCCCAGATGGTGCATCACGCCCCAGACGGCGTTGAGCGCGGTCTGCACGGCGCCCTCCGCCCAGCCTGCGGTCCAGGAGATGTCGTCGCCGGCCAGGAAGATGCCGCGATGTCGCGGGTCGAGTTCGTCCTGCACGAAATGGCTGAACAGCCGTTCCTGGTACCGGTAGTGACCGGGGAGGTTCGCCTTGAACGCCCCCATGAAGTCGCGTTCGGTCTCCCAGGACAGCGTGACCGGCGTCGAGATGATGTGACTGCGGAAGTCGACACCCGGGTAGATCTCCTCGAGCGACTTGATCATGAGGTTCATCCGCTCCGTCGCGTCGAGCGGCAGGAGCTTGAGCGAATCGTCGGACCACGTGTAGGACAGGCAGATCAGGCCGGGCTTGTCGTCGCCGTGGTCGAGGAGGTAGGTGCCGCGGCTCATCCGGTCCGTCAGGGTCATGCTGACGAGGTCGCGGCCGGTCACCGGATCCTTGTCCTTCCAGAACGGACGATCCACGAGGGCGAACACCTTCGTCGACCCCATGTAGTGGGTGCGCTCGATGGCGGTCCAGTGGTCGATCGGGAACAGGTCGTCGTCGCAGTGAATGTTGTTGAGCAGCATCCAGCTCTGCGCCGTGAAGACCGCGGCGGGGTAGGTGCGGATCTCACCGGACGAGTCGGTGACCGTTACCTGGTGCGGTGCGGTTCGCCGGACCTCGGTGACGCGGGGACGGGTGGCTCCGCCGTTCAGCGCACGCACCGACGTGCCGTCCGGCCAGTGCGCGATCCCCGACGGGGTGTCGGTCCACAGGCGCAGGGGCAGTTGCTGCGACCCGCCGACGATGCCGCGGTGGTGGTCGTCGGCGGCGGTGATGACGACGCGCAGGATCTCGAGGATCGAATTGGGGAAGTCGGTGTCCCAGCCGCCCGTTCCGAAACCGACCTGGCCGAACACTTCCCGATGCCGGAACGACGCGAAGTGCTTGGATCCGGCGAGGAAACCGTAGAACGTCTGATCGTCCAGCCGGACCACCAGGTCGTTCCAGATCCGCTTGAGTTCGGCGGTGTCACGGTCGCGGATCGCTTGCTGGAGCGGAATCAGCTCGGCGTGATCCTCGAGCGTGCGCTGCCACGCATCCGAGACCTCCCGGAAGACGGGCGGCAGGTCGTCGAGGTGCTGCGCGTAGTAGCTTTCGCCCTTGAGGTCGATGACCGTGCTGGGGGTGCTGTCGGCGAGCGGGTTCGGGAACGCCTCGGTCCGCAGTCCCATGGCGTCGAGGTAGTGGAACAGGGTGGTCGACGACGGTGGGAACCGCATCGCACCCATCTCGGCCACCACGTCCGGGTGCCCGTCGAACGGCTGCGACCGCATCCGGCCACCGATCTGATCGGCTTCGTAGACAATCGGTTTCAGGCCCAGCTTCGTCAGCTCGTACGCAGTGACCATTCCCGACAGTCCGCCGCCGATGACTGCCACCTCGGTGCCGTGGCGATCGGCGGGCACCGCGCCGAGACCCGACCGGTGCGTGATGTAGTCGTCGTAGGCGAACGGGAAGTCGGGGCCGAACATGGTGAGCGGCCGGGGATCGGTGTCCGCGGCGGTGCTGTCCGGAGTGACGGGGATCGTCATGAAGTCTTCTCCTGCATGAAGGGGTAGAGGTCGAGGCGTCGGTCGTCGAGATGGGTGTTGTCGCGGCGGGATCGGTGGAGGACGTCGAGTTCGAGGTCGACGATCGCCAGCTCCTCGTGGCGGCCTGCGCGGGCGAGTTCGGTGCCGTCGGGCGCGATCGCGCAACTGGACCCGCAGTAGTCGAGGTCGGCTTCGGTGCCGCACCGGTTGACGTACGTGACGAACAGCTGACTCTCGTAGGCCCGGGTCGGGACGACGCTCTCCGCGATGAATTCGTACGGGCTCATCAGGCCGGTGGGGACGACGAGCCACTGGGTTCCCCGGTCGGCATGTGCGCGAACGGCTTCCGGAAACTCGACGTCGTAGCAGATCAGGATTCCGCACCGGATTCCGGCGTGGTCGAACTGGACCACCAGTTCGTCGCCGGCGGCGAAGTGCGACCGGTCGAGCTCACCGAACAGGTGCGTCTTGCGGTAGTTCGCGAGCGACGTACCCGACGGGTCGACAACCTGCACGCTGTTGTAGACGATGCCCGCGTCCGCCTCGGGGTATCCGTAGACGACGGCGATCCCGGACTCGCGGGCGATCTCCGCGATTCGCGTCGCAATCGGTCCGTCGGCGGGTTCGGCCCGCTCCGCGATCAGCGATCCGATGTTGTAGCCGGTGGCCGCCATCTCCGGGCAGACCAGGATGGACGCCCCGGATGCTGCCGCCGTCTGCGCGGCGGAGGCGATGGCGGAGAGGTTCGCCGCGACGTCGAAGGAGAGTTCGGGACCTTGGAACAGTGCTGCCCTCATCGTGCCGTCACCTCTTCCGGGTTGCTGCGGAGTTCGGACTTGCGGACGCCGTAGGCGAAGTAGATCGCGAGCCCGACTGCCATCCACAGAGCGAACGCCACCCACGTCGAGACGCCCAGGCCGAACAGCAGCAGCGCGCAGAACACGACGCCGAGGACCGGCATCAGTGGGAACAGCGGGGTCCGGAAGCTGCGGTGCAGGTCGGGGTGGCGGCGGCGCAGGATGATGACGGCGATGTTGACGAGCATGAACGCGAACAGCGAGCCGATGCTCGTCGCGTCGGCCAGTTCGCCCAGCGGCACGAACCCCGCGAGCGCGGAGACGACACCGCCGACGACCACGATGTTGACGACGGGCACCCGGGTGCGCGGGTTGACGCGGGAGAAGACCCGCGGAACGAGACCGTCGAGCGACATCGCGTACAGGATGCGGGTCTGCCCGTACATCACGGCGAGGACGACGCTGGCGATGGCGATCACCGCGCCCGCCGACAGGAGGATGGCGGGCCAGGTGCTGGTGGTCGCGGCATTCAGGATGGTCGCGAGTGCGGCGCCCTCCCCCGCGATGTCCTGCCAGGGCATCGCGCCGACAGCCGCGATCGCGACCAGACAGTAGAGGATCGTGACGATCAGGAGCGAGAGGATGATGGCGCGGGGAAGGTCGCGTTTCGCGTTCTTCGCCTCGTCGCCGGCGGTCGAGGCGGCGTCGAACCCGATGTAGGCGAAGAACACCTGGGAGGCCGCGGCCGTCACGCCTGCCGCGCCGAGGGGGATGAACGGCGTGAAGTTTCCGGCACGGAACGCGGTGAACGCGACAGCACAGAAGAACACGAGCACGAGGATCTTCAGTGCGACCATGACCGTGTTCACCAGGGCGCTCTCGGAGGCTCCCCGGGTCAACAGTGCCACCGCGACGAGCACGATGACGATGGCGGGCACGTTGACGATGCCGCCCGCTCCCGGTGATTCGCTGATCGCGGCGGGTAGCGCGATGCCGAACATGCCGTGGAGTAGTTCGTTGATGTACTCGCCCCAGCCGACGGCGACGGCCGCGACCGAGACGCCGTACTCGAGCATCAGGCACCAGCCGCAGATCCACGCGAAGAGTTCGCCCATCGTCGCGTAGGTGTACGAGTACGAGCTGCCGGAGACGGGGATGCTGCCGGCGAGTTCCGCGTAGGAGAGGGCGGAGAAGAGCGCGGTAAACGCCGCGAGCACGAAGGCGAGGACGACGGCGGGGCCGGCCTTGGGTGTCGCCTCGCCGAGGATGACGAAGATGCCCGTGCCCAGCGACGCACCGATGCTCAGCGCGGTGAGGTGCACCAGGCCCATCGACCGCTTGAGTCCGTGACCGGGTTCCTGGTCGTTGCGCGCCACGATCGCGTCGACCGATTTACGGGCGCGGAGTGCGCCGGCCAGTCCCGGCGGGCGCGGAGAAATCTTGGTGATGTCCAACGTTGAGCTCCTGAGCGGTGGAGTGATGTGGACAACAATGAACGGGCGAGCCGTGGCTGTCAACACATGTTTCCTAAACCGCTTGACGGTTTCCTAGCGGGAGGTGGGCCGGACGTCGTCCGGTAGTGCGGGGGCCAGAATCCACAGAACGGTCGCGGTGTCGTCGCCGAGCGCGCGGAAGCTGTGCGGCAACTGGGGAGAGAAGGTGAACGCGTCCCCGGCCGCGAGCGACACGTCCTCCCCAGCCCCCGGGCCGTTGAAGGAAATGCAGATCCGACCGGAGACGACGTAGACGAATGCGACGTCGACCGGCAGTTCGTACGTTTCCGAGCCGCTCCCGCCGCCGGGTTCGATCCGGCTCAGGAGCGACTGGATGCGGCGCTCGCCGAACGGTGTCAGCAGGAACTCGGCCATGCGCTCCCCGCCGAAGCTGATCGGCGGGTAGTTGTCGGCACGCACGACCTCTCCTGCGGCGGAGCTTTCGAACAGGGACCCGACGGGAATGTTCAGGGCGGCGCAGATCCGCACCAGCGTGGCGACGGATGCGCTCGCGTGGTCCCGCTCGATCTTCGACAGGTAGCCCTTGGTGATGCCGCAGCTCGCCGCCAGATCGTCGAGGGTGAGGCGCTGGGCCTGCCGGGCCGCCTTGAGCCGGGGGCCGATCCTGGGCGCGTCGACGCCCGACGCACCTTCGGTTGCGAGCTCGTTCGCCATGCATCGATCCTTCGTCGTGTCTCGTATAGGAAACAGGTGTTGACAATAATGCGTTCCAGGGAAACGATACGACGACGCCACGTCTCCGGCACACACCGAAGGATTCCGATGAGTACAGACGACAGCAGGGCCCACGACGCGACCCGCATCCAGGGCCCCGTCGACGCCACCCGCACGCCGCGCTACGCCGAACCCAGCACGTTCGCCCGCCTCCCCCGGCTCGACGAGGTGTCCCGCGCCGACGTCACGGTGATGGGCGTCCCGTTCGACTCCGGCGTCAGCTACCGTCCCGGCGCACGCTTCGGCCCCGGCCACATCCGCGCCTCGTCGAAGCTCCTGCGTCCGTACAACCCCGCACTCGACGTGCACCCCTTCGCGGCGCAGCAGGTCGCCGACTTCGGCGACATCGGCGTCAACCCGTTCGACATCCAGGAAGCCCTGGCCACCGTCGACGGCGCCGTCACCGACCTGCGCAAGGACGGCTCGACCGTGCTGACGCTCGGCGGCGACCACACCATCGCCCTGCCGATCCTGCGTTCCCTCGCCCGCGACCACGGCCCCATCGCCGTCCTGCACTTCGACGCGCACCTCGACACGTGGGACACCTACTTCGGCGCCCCCTACACGCACGGCACCCCGTTCCGGCGGGCCAGCGAGGAGGGGCTGATCGACCTCGAGCGGTCGCAGCACATCGGCATCCGCGGCCCGCTGTACAGCAAGAAGGACCTCGAGGACGACGCGGTTCTCGGTTTCCAGGTCATCCGCTCCGACGACTACGAGGTGGACGGCGTCGCCAGCATCGTCGAACGGATGCGTCGACGGCTCGACGGCGGACCGGTCTACGTGTCCGTGGACATCGACGTCCTCGATCCCGCGCACGCGCCGGGCACCGGAACACCCGAGGCCGGCGGCATGACGTCCCGCGAGTTGCTGAACACGCTGCGCGGACTCGTCGGCCTGAACGTGGTCGGCGCCGACATCGTGGAGGTCGCGCCCGCATACGACCACGCCGAAATCACCGGCATCGCGGCAGCGCACGTCGCGTACGAGTTGCTGTCGGTTCTCGCGATCAACGCATCGGCGGCCCCGGGCCGGGCTGCGCGCGGCGAGACGCTCCGGCAGGCGGCGTACGTGACGAAGTGACGTCCGTTGCCACGTGCGGATAGCGGGAAGACGTTACCCTCGGGCGCATGGCTATCGGGGTGAAGGTCCGAAGGTTCTCCAAGATCGCACCACTACTGCTCGCCGGTGCGCTCGCGGCGGCAGTGCCGGGGCATGCTGCCGCCGAACCCGTCAGAGGTCCGGACGTGGCCTCGTGGCAGCACCCGGGCGGGTCACCGATCGACTGGTTCGCCGTCCGCAACGCCGGCCACGACTTTTCGATGGTCAAGGCCACCGAGAGTCTCAATTACGTCAATCCGTTCTTCGTCCAGGACTGTCTCGCCATGCGGGTGGCCGGCGTTGCCCGCGGCGCGTACCACTACGCCGATCCCACCCAGTCGCCGGAAGCGCAGGCTGCGTTCTACTCGACGGTGGTGCTGGGCATCAACGGTCCGGGTGACATGCCCCCGGTCCTCGACCTCGAGCAATCCGGTGGGCTGCCGCCCGCGGCGTTGATCGACTGGACGCACCGCTACCTCGACACCGTCCAATCGCTCACCGGACGTCAGCCGATCATCTACACGTACCCGAACTTCTGGCGGACGGCGATGGCGAACACCAACGAGTTCGCCGGCTACCCGCTGTGGATCGCCGACTACAACGGTCAGAACACGCCCGGCCCCCTCCCCGGCGGCTGGAGCAACTGGACGTTCTGGCAGTACACCAGCACCGGTCGCATCGCCGGCGTCAACGGCGACGTCGACCTCAACGTCTACAGCGGGGCGCAGGGCGACTTCGCGCGGTACTCCAACAGCGCATCCCCCTTCGGCAGCTGACAGTCGGATCAATCCCGGCACGCCGGATTTCCGGGGAACGCCGGGACGCCGACTCGGCAGCCGACGTCGGTGACGGCGGTCAACCGCTCGACCGGCTCCCGGATCTCGAGCGCCGGCACGAGGCCGTCGGTCAGGAGTGCATTCTTGGTCGCCGGCGCCGTGGCGCGCTCGTCGAGGGTTCCCCGCACCCGTGCGAAGTTGACGAGTTCGTCGTACACCATCGACAGGGCCGCCTCGGTGGTCCGGTCTTCCGGGTGCAGCCCGGCGAAGTCCACGCCCGTCTCGTATTCGTGGCGGACGGCATGCGGACCCTGGTCGCAGGTGGGCTGGTTCAGATCGATCCGAAAGTCCGGCCCGCCCGGGCCCGGCGGCGTGATCGTGCCGGCGTCGGTGCAGACGTGGTGTGAGATGCGATCGCCGAGTGCGTGAATGTAGATGCCGGTCCGCGCATTCCAGGAGTTCTCGCCGATCCAGGAGTCGAATTGTGACGACAGGACCGTGTCGGAGATGACCTGCTGCCCGGTCATGTTGGTGAACGGGATGGCGGCCGGAGTCTCCAGGCTGTACGTGCCGTTGATCTGCACGGGATTCGCATCCCCGTAACATGTTGCGCCCGTGGCATAGTCGCCGTTCTCCGAGAGGTTCGTGAAACCTCCCGTGCACAACGGAGCGCCGCTTCCCGGACCGGACAGGGCCCAATTCCGTAGGTGCGTGAGCATGACCTCGTGCCGTGGATCGTCGACATCGGGGTGCAACCCGATGGGCAGGGGATCCATCGGTCCGCGCATCGTGGGCAGGAAGTGGAAGAGGAACCCGCCGGTGTCGAAGTGGGTGCGCACCAGTCCGCTGATGTCCTTGGTGGTCAGTGCGCCGGCATCCGGGACGAGCCGGCCGAAGATGTCGCGGGGGGCGAACGTGCCGAGGTCGGTCGCTTCGTCGTACGCCGCGATCCAGTACGCATCCAGCTCCGAGAAGCCGACGGTGCGGGCGATGATGTACGTCGAGTCCGAATGCACGAGACTCCGTCCGCCGAGCGGGCGGCGCAACGTGAACCCGTAGCGGACGAACGCCTCGGCGCCGCAGATCGGCGAGTTGGGATCGTCGAGTAGGCATTCCGGTGGCAGCGGGGCGCAATTGTGCGGTGGGGCACCGTCCTCGGTGTAGCAAATATCCTCGGCGAATCCGTACACCGGTGGCGGTGACACGACGAAGGCGGCAGCGGTAAGCGACAGCGCCACGATGGTTCCACCGACTCTTCGAGTGAATCTTCTCATCGAGGTGCACCTTTCGGTGTGGCCGAGTAGATCAACATTAACACCGGGGAACAAGTGGGATGCGCGGTTCTCTCGAGTGCGGCCGGTTGGCGGAGTCACCTTCGTGCACGCTGCGATTCGCGGCGTCGGCGAAATGTGCAAGGGTTGTCCTTCATCCAGGACCAGCTCCTGCGCTGTCTATGAACTGCATACCAGCACAGTCGAATTCGTCTGATCGGCGCTCGCAATGTCGGGGTTCGCGACGTCGTGACCGAAGGCCCGCAGCGCGGGTCGCAGAAAGCTCTGCTAGAGCGACGATGTCACGCTCGCGAAGGATGTCCGTCCAATCGGACGATGAGGGAATGACGAGAAACAACTCTCTTCCACTTTCAATTTATAGCGCACCGGGGGGCTTGCGGCAAGGCCCGGGTGGTGTCGCAGAATTACCGGCCGTAGCCAGAACCTGCGGAAAGGGGAGTCGCGAGTGCGTGTGTTGTTGTCGACGTATGGGTCGCGTGGGGACGTCGAACCGTTGGTGGGACTCGTCGTGCAGTTGAAGGCGCTCGGCGCGGAGGTGCGGGTGTGCGCGCCGCCGGACGAGGATTTCGCGCAGCGGCTGGCCGGGGTCGGTGTGTCGATGGTGCCCGTCGGCCGGTCGGCGCGCGCGCTGACGACTGCGGCGCCGTCGTCGGCGGACCTGCCCCGGCGAGCGGCCGAGTTGATCGCCGGCCAGTTCGACGCGGTCACCGCGGCGGCCGAGGGATGCGACGCGTTGGTGGCGACCGGCGTGATGCCGGCCGCGGCCGGCGCGCTGTCGGTGGCCGAGAAACTGGGCATCCTTTCTGTGTCCGTGACCTTCCAGCAGCTCACCCTGCCGTCGCCGCATCGCCCGCCGCTGGCGTATCCGGGCCGGGCGTTCCCGCCGGACGTGACGGACAACCGGGTGCTGTGGGACCTGGACGCTCAGAGCATCGATGCGCTGTTCGGGGAGGCGCTCGACACCAACCGGGCGTCGATCGGCCTGCGCCCGGTGGGCAACGTTCGCGACTACGTCATCGGCGACCGGCCGTGGCTGGCGACGGACCCCATCCTGGATCCGTGGCAGCAGACGCCGGACCTCGACGTCGTACAGACCGGCGCGTGGGTCCCTCCCGACGACCGCCCACTCCCGGCCGACGTGGTGGCGTTCCTGGACGCCGGCACACCACCGGTGTACGTGGGCTTCGGCAGCATGCCCTTGCATGCGGCGACGGACGCCGCCCAGGTGGCCATCGAGGCGATCGGCGCGCAGGGCCGTCGCGCACTCGTCGGGCGCGGCTGGGCCGACCTGGCCCTGATCGACGACCTGGACGACTGCTTCGCCGTCGGCGAGGTCAACCAGCAGGCACTGTTCCGGCGCGTGGCCGCTGTCGTGCACCACGGCGGCGCCGGGACTACGACGACGGCCACCCTGGCCGGCGCGCCTCAGGTGGCGGTGCCGCAGGCGACGGACCAGCCGTACTGGGCCGGCCGGGTGGCCGACTTGGGCATCGGCGCGGCGCACGACGGTCCGGTTCCGACCTTCGAGTCCTTGTCGGCTGCGCTCACGGCGGCCCTGACCCCCGAGACCGGAGCACGAGCGGCCGCCGTGGCGGGCACGATCCGCACCGACGGAGCAGCGGTCGCCGCGACGTTGCTGCTCGACACGATCGGCCGAACCTCAGATCGGAGCTGATGACATGAAAAACCTGACTGCCAGTGCGTTCGATCTTCCCGACCACCTCGCACCCAAGGCGGACCCGACGCTGATCGCCGACGACGAGCGGCACTTCGCGGCCCTCGCGGAAAGCCTCGAGCAGTCGATCGCCGACCTGTCCCACCGCATCGATGCCGAGCGCAAGGCACCCCGCCGGCTGGGCCAGGAGGCGATGGAGCGGGACATGATGGTCCACCGGCTGACCGCTGAGCTGCGCGCCCTGCGCCGGTTCGGTTTGGACCTGTGCCTCGGGCACTTCGTCGGCGCTGACAACCCCGAGCCCGTGTACATCGGACGACTCGGCCTGATGGACCGTGCGGGCGATCAGCTGCTCGTCGATTGGCGCTCCCCCGTGGCCGAGCCGTTCTTCGGTGCGACCCACGGCAATCCGATGGGTCTGGCACGACGCCGCAGGTATCGCTGGACCCGCGGCCGGGTCAGCGACTACTGGGACGAGGTGTTCGCCCCGGACGGGTTCGCAGGGAATGCCGCGCTCGACGACCAGTCCGCGTTCATCGCCAGCCTGGGCAGCAACCGGTCGGCCCGGATGCGGGACGTGCTCGGCACCATCCAGGCCGACCAGGATGCCATCATCCGCGCGGGATCCCGTGGCGCCCTCGTCGTCGACGGCGGCCCGGGTACGGGCAAGACCGTCGTCGCGCTGCACCGCGCCGCGTACCTGCTCTACTCCGATCCCCGGCTCCGTCACGGCGTGCTGTTCGTCGGTCCTCACGAGCCCTACCTCGCCTATGTCGCCGATGTCCTGCCCAGCCTCGGAGAGGAGGGTGTGCAGCTCTGCACCCTGCGGGACCTCGTCGCCGAGGGTGCCACCGCGAAGATCGAAACCGACCCGGACGTGGCCCGCCTGAAGTCGTCCGCGGATTTGGTGAAGGCCATCGACGCGGCCGTGGAGTTCTACGAGGAGCCGCCCACCGACGGCATGACGGTCGCGACCGAGTGGTCCGACATCTGGCTGAGCACCGACGACTGGGCCGAGGCGTTCGAAGCGCCGGAACCCGGCACTCCGCACAACGAGGCGCGCGAGCAGATCTGGGAGCTGCTGCTCACGATCCTGATCGACAAGTACGACGGTGACGTTCCGACGGCACAGCTCCGGAAGTCGTTGCAGCAGAACGACGAATTGCGCACAACCCTCGACAACGCGTGGACCCTGATCGAGGCGGCCGACCTCGTCGCAGACCTGTGGTCGGTGCCCGCCTACCTGCGCAAGTGTGCTCCCTGGCTCGGCCCCGACGACGTTCGGAAGCTGCAACGCCCGGACGCCCAGCGTTGGACGGTGTCCGACCTGCCACTCCTGGACGCAGCACGGCAGCGGCTCGGCGACCCCGAGGAATCACGACGGCGGCGTCGACACAACGCCGCCGTCGCCGCCGAACGCGAGGAGAGGTCCAAGGTCATCGACGACCTGATCGCGGCCGATGCCTACGACGACGGTGAAAGCTTGATGACGCAGCTGCGGCAGAAGGACCTGCAGGAGATGCTGGTCGACGAAGCCGCGCTGTCCAGCACCGACCCCGACCTGCTCACCCGCACGTTCGCGCACATCGTCGTGGACGAAGCGCAGGAACTGACCGACGCCGAGTGGCAGATGTTGTTGCTGCGCTGCCCATCCCGGAGCTTCACCATCGTCGGTGACCGGGCCCAGGCCCGGCACGGGTTCACGGAGTCGTGGAAGGAACGGCTCGAGAGGGTCGGGCTCGACCGGATCGAGCTGGCCTCTCTGACCGTCAACTACCGGACGCCGAAAGAGGTCATGGCGGAAGCCGAGCCGGTCATCCGTGCCGTGCTCCCGGACGCCAACGTACCGACCTCCATCCGCAGCAACGACATCCCCGTCGTACACGGATCTGTTCCCGATCTGGGCTCGATCCTCGACACCTGGCTCGAATCGAACTCCGACGGGATCGCCTGCGTCATCGGCGATCCGACGTTCCGCGCAACGTCCCGCGTCCGTTCGCTGACCCCGGAGCTGTCGAAGGGGCTCGAGTTCGACCTCGTCGTCCTCGTCGACCCCGACACCTTCGGCAAAGGGATCGAAGGAGCGGTCGACCGCTACGTCGCCATGACCCGGGCGACCCAGCGACTCGTCATCCTCACGAGTACCTGACGTCGCCGCGGTGGTTTCGTTTAGAGAAGCGAACCACCAGTGACAATCCCGAGGCCTCCGAGAAGGATCGGAACCAACCGGTCTTGTTCGAAGCTGGGTCGATGTCTGGGAAGTGGGAGTGGAGAAATGGCTGACTACAACAGCGTTGTTTCGTTGTCCCGTGAGGAATTCGAGCGATCGGCGCCGAGCCAGGCGGAACTCGACGATGAAACCAAGTCGACGAAATCCGACGCAGTCGACATAGCGAAGATGGAGCGCCTCCTGGACCTGCGGCCGGGCATGCTGGCCGGTGACGAGTACTACCTCGAAAGATTGTCCTGTCAATGTTGTGGACGGCTGCTGACCATGTACGACTTCGTATTCACCGGCCTGGTAGACGCGAGCCACTCGAAGTCGCTTATCGTGCACACGTTTGTCGGAAACAAACTGGTTGTGAACGAGCCGCGGCGCATCAGGTGCTCGGCGTGTGGTGAAATCGCCCGGCACAGTCCTTGGTATCGGATGCCGCAAAGTTATGGATGTAGGCCGGCCCACTTCGAATAGGATCCACTCGAGTTCGTGCCGACGCGAATTCTGCGCGAAGCGAGACAATCTGCGCGGTCGGGGTGCCGTCGCCCAGAGTCGCCTGCGAGGATTGCAGGTGCCCTTCGAGAGGAGACGAGAGATGACTGCGTCCGATCCACAGGTCACCACCCGCGAGCAGTGGCTCGTCGCGCGACGCGATCTCCTCGCACAGGAGAAGGAGCTGACCCGCCACCGCGACCGGGTCAACGCCGCCAGGCGCGCGCTACCGATGGTCGAGATCACCGAGAACTACGTATTCGACGGCCCCGACGGCAGGACCAGACTCGGGGACCTGTTCGACGGCCGCAGCCAACTCCTGATCTACCACTTCATGTTCGAACCCGACGCCGATGAAGGATGCCCGTCGTGCTCGTTCACGATGGACAACCTCGGTTACCTCCAGCACCTCTATGCCCGGGACACGTCGTTCGCGGCCGTGTCGCGCGCACCGCTGGACAAACTCGAGCAGTACCGCCAGCGCATGGGCTGGACTTTTCCCTGGTACTCCTCGCACGGCAGCGATTTCAACTACGACTTCCACGTCACCCTCGACGCGTCGGTCGCACCGGTCGAATACAACTACAAGGACGAGGCCGAGCTCGAGCGGTTGAACCCCGCGTGGAAAGGCTGGTGCGGTGAAGAACACGGTGTCAGTGCTTTCCTCCGCCAGGGTGAGCGCATCTTTCACACTTACTCCGGCTATGCCCGCTCCACCGAGATTCTCCTCGGCACCTACCACTGGCTCGACCTCACCGCCCGCGGCCGCCAGGAAGGCTGGGAACCAGAACCCCGCCGCGGCGACGACCCCTTCATGAGTTGGCTGCGCCGCCACGACGAATACGAACCAGACGAGATTTCAGGAGAGAAGATCCCCGACTGACCGCTCCATCTGCCCGACTGAGCTACATCAGTTCGAGTCCCGTTGCCTGCAATTCGAGATAGTCGCGCACCAACAGGTGAGAACACGGCGTGGACACCGCAGTCCAGGGCGTGTGTTGGGGTAGTTGCAGTGCCAATGATTCTGGTGCCGCTTCGCGACACCTGATATCTGCCCGGAGTCGCGGCGTCAAGGAGTTCCACCACGCATCCAGCACATACCTGCACTGGGAGAGGTAATCGGAGAGTGGCCCTTGGAGAACCGCCACCTGCGGTACCGAATCAGCTCCACCACTGATACCTGCGACGCACGAGTCCCCGCATACGGCCATCACCTGCCCGATGAAGTGCGGCGGCATTATGCCCTCGGGGTTTCGGAGCAGAGCGAGGCGCGCGCCGGCGGAAAGGGCTTCATATGCCGCTTCGGGGTCGATTGCCTCGTCACCCATGCCACGAACGTACTCGGCTGTGGCCGTCTCCTATCAGGAACAGCAATATGTCGGAGACGAGGTCGGTCAGGCCCTTGGGTTCGCGCTGCTCGAACTCGGGCCACCTCCTGCTGTGGTCATCGCTGCACTCCTCGCTCTCGATTACCAGAGGTTCTCGCCTAATCGCCGCGCTTGCCGGGCGGTCGTTCCTCAGCTGGCTCTGCCGTCGCGTCGTCGTCGACTTTCCCTACCGCGCCCACGGTGGCGCCTCCGGCCGTGTCCGCGGTTCCCTCGAGCAGGTGTTCGGCGGTCTCGAGGACCGCATCGCTGCTGCGGAGCAGCCGATTGTCGAGTGCGTCGACTCGGGCGGTGACGGCGGTCATCGCCGCCACTTTCACGGCGTCGAGGAGTTGGCCACGCACCGATTCACTGAGCTCGGCGAACTCGGGTGAGGATTGGAGCAGTGTGGCGGCCCGGTCCACCATCTCCTGAGGTCCCCCGGCGAGGCGGCCGGCACTCGCCGCCGCGAGCAGTAGTCCCAGTTTCTTCCGATGCGCCCGGCCCAGCCAATAGCCCACGACCACCGCTGCAGCGACCTGCAAGCGAGCTATCATCGTCGACTCCCTTCACCCGGATCGGCGATCGCTGGTCGACGCTGGTCGACCCGGAGCTGGCCGCCCGGCGTACCCGAAATCGTCAAGTCGGTGTGTACCACCCCGAACCCGACTACCCGCAACGGATCGCCGTCAATCGGTCAAAGACCGCAATTGGCTGGGAAATTCGGTACGTGTGACGGGCGGTAGTAACGGTCCGACCCGGTCGCTTCTCCGCGGGATTCCGGCTAGGACAGCCTTCGGACGGGTCGGAGGCTCGACGTTCGGACGATTCGTCCACGGTCCAGCGTGTTCACGATCGCTGCCGCGGTCGACGCGATCGTCCGGTCGCCGTCGTGGGTCAGCCGGTCGAGTGCCCGCCGCGCCGCCGTGCCGGGAATCTCGGCGAGCGCCTGCGTGATCCGCAACCGCGTGGGCGGGTCATCGGCGTTGTCGAGCTTGTCCTGCATGACCTCGACGATGTCGTCGGCCGAGGGCGAGACCGTGGTCAGCAGGCCCAGCACTTCAGCGGCCTCGACATCGCGCCGCCCCTCGACGACCATCTCGATCAGGGTGGGCATCGAGTCGATGTTTCCGCGAGAGCCGAGAGCGAGGGCCGCGTACCCGCGGACCGTGGCGTCCGAATCCTCGAGAGCTCGTCTCAGTTGGACCGTTGCCTCGGCGGTGTGGATTGCCGCTATCGCGGCAGTGGCGCGACGCCGGACGTCGACCTCCTCCGCGTCGAGACCGTGGGCCAGATCCGCGAGTCCCCGACCGGCGACCCGTGCCAACGACCACTGCAGCGCTCCGGCCACATTGAGGTCGTCCTCCGACAGGATGGCTTCGACCAGCGATTCGACGGGCAGCGCCGCAGTCCCGCTCTGAGACAGGATCGCTTGTTGACGGCGGGCCGCGGACTCCGATTCGAGCGCACGCAACAGACTGACGATGCGCAGGACATCGTCCCACTCCGCCGGCGAGGCGGCGTCGACTCGTTCGAGCTTGCCGAGCAGTTCCTCCTCGGCGGCGATCCGCTGGCGGGTGTGGCGGATGAGGTCTCCCACCAGATCGGCCGGTGCGAAATCGGGCTCGTCCAGTGCCCGCTTGGCTTCGTTCAACGACAGCCCCAAGGTCCTCAGGCTCTCGACGTGGAAGAGCCGTCGGATGTCGTCGGCGGAGTACTCGCGGTAGCCGCCGGACGTGCGGCCCGTGGGTTTTACCAGTCCCAACGTGTCGTAGTGACGCAACATCCGCGTGCTGACACCGCAACGCCGCGAGACCTCACCGATCAACATCCCATCTCCTCCTACTACGTGTCCGGACCGGCGACCGCGACGCGCTTCGCCGTCTCGACCGCGAGGGTGAACCCACTGTCGGGGTCGTGGCAGAGCCGCCTCGTCGCATCCGCATGCGCACGAATGCGCGGATCGGGACTCGTCCCGGCTGCGTCGAGGACCGGTAGGACAGCGTCGCCGAGTCCCACCAGCGCACGGCTCAGACTGAGCTGCATGTGCTGGTCGCCCCGTCCGAGTTCGGTCGCCAGATCGACCGCGAGCGCAGCCTCGTCGCCGGGCGGCACGAGTGCCACGGCCGCCCGCCACGCACTGCGCGCGACCTCGTCGTGCTCGTCGTGCAGCAGTGCCGACACCGCGGGCCAGGCGAGCCGGTCCCCGATCTTGGACAGGGTGTGCAGCGACTGACTGCGGGCCTGCGCGGTGCCGGAACCGAGCTCTCGGACCAGTCTCGGCACCGTGAGCTCGGTCGGCTGGCGGCACAATGCCCAGGTCAGCATGTCCCGGACGAAGAAGTCCGGTTCGATGGCACTCCGATCGACGAGAGTGTCCGTGAGATTCGGATCGGGGCGTGTGCCTGCAGAGAGCGCCGCCCGCAGCCGACCCGACGGGTCGGCTGCGGCCAGAGCGTCGACGAGGTGAGCATGCGGCCCACCGTGGTTGGTTGTGTTCACGACAACCACCTCCTTCGTCGACCATTCGAGTCCTTGTCACTGTGTCAGGGTCAAGGACTCGTTGTCAGGGGGCCGTCGTCTGCCGGTCAGCTCGTCATACTGGCGAACATGCCGGGCTCGTAGGAACCCGCCGGGTTGCGCACGATCACGTTGATCCGGTTGGCGGCGTTGATGAGGGCGACCAGGGAGACCAGCGCGGCGATCTGGCCGTCGTCGTAGTGCTTGCGCACCTGGGCCCAGGTCTCGTCGGACACGCCGTGGTGGGCGTCGGCGAGCCGGGTACCTTCCTCGCTGAGTGCCAGCGCGGCCCGCTCGGCCTCGGTGAACACGGTGGCCTCGCGCCAGGCGGCGACGAGGTTGAGCCGGACCGGGGTCTCGCCGGCGGCCGTGGCGTCCTTGGTGTGCATGTCGGTGCAGAAGCCGCAGCCGTTGATCTGGCTGGCCCGGATCTCGACCAGGTGCTGGGTGGCCTTCGGCAGCGGCGATTGGTCGATCACCAGGGCGGCGTTGGCGAACCGCTTGCCGAATTTCAGGGCGATCTCGTTGTCGAACAGGTTGAATCGGGCGTCCATGACTTCGTCCTCACTCGTGGCGTCGTGTGATGGTCTGTACGAACATGAGATGCCGGCCACCCGATCCTTGTGACAATCGCTCACGCCGCGGCCTCGCGGTCACGTAATTTGGCAGCGGGCAACACGGGTCGGCAGCCGTCTGGTGTCACAAAACGGCGGGGTCCGGTGTCTGGTGTGTGACACAGTCGAGAGTGAAGAGGAGCCACCATGGCCGGCACGTCGCAGACCACGCCCGCAGATCGCGGTGGGAGCCAGGACGATCGTTCGGACCCCGCTACCGAGGCGTTCGTCGCCCACCGCAACCTGCTGTTCACCGTCGCCTACGAGATGCTCGGCTCGGCCGCCGACGCGGAAGACATCCTCCAGGAGACCTGGCTGCGGTGGGCGGGCGTCGATCTCGACACGGTGCGCAATCAGCGTGCGTATCTGGTCCGGATCACTACCCGCCAGGCGCTCGTCCGGCTGCGCACACTCAGCAGGCGCAAAGAGTCCTACGTCGGCCCCTGGTTGCCCGAGCCGCTGCTGACCGCGCCCGATGTGGCCGAGGACGTCGAGTTAGCCGACAGCGTCTCGATGGCGATGCTGCTGGTGCTGGAGACGCTCGCGCCGACCGAGCGGGCGGTGTTCGTGCTGCGTGAGGTGTTCGCTCTGGAGTACGGCGAGATCGCGGCTGCCGTCGGCAAGAGCCCGGACGCCGTCCGCCAGATCGCGCACCGGGCGCGGGCACATGTCGCGGCGCGCAGGCCGCGCGGCGCCGTTTCCCCGGCCGAGTCCCGGGACGCACTCGAGGCGTTCCAACGGGCGCTCGAGACGGGCGATCTGCAGAGCCTGCTCGACCTGCTCGCACCGGACGTCGTCCTGTTGGGTGACGGTGGCGGAGTGAAGCAGGCTGTGCTGCGGCCCATCGTGGGGGCCGACAAGGTGGGTCGCCTGCTAGCGGCCGGCCTGCCCCGGATCGACGGCGAGGTGTCGGTCGAGCCGGTGCAGATGAACGGCTCCCCGGCTCTGATCGTCCGGCTCGACGGGGAGATCGACGACGTCGTGGCGGTGCGGATGGACGACGGCATGATCACCGGTCTCTACATCGTGCGCAACCCCGAGAAGCTGTCGCGCGTCGAGCGGGAAACCGCGGTGAGCCGCTGATCCGAAAAGCCGCCCTACCTCGTCGCTGCTTGGTGGCGGTCGCGCCACGCTCGCTCCCATTGCCGGGTCAGGGCCGGGTAGACGATGAGGTACCGGAAGGGCGCGATGGCGGTCATGTAGAGCCGCCCGAACCAACCGTTGGGCTTGACGAGAACGGTCATCTGCAGCTCGTAATCGCCGTTCGCTCCTCTCGCCCAGCCGAGATGCATCACGGTGTGCACGGTCTTGTTCGCCAGCTCGCGGGCGGACTCCGTGTCGAGCTCGTACACCGCGGTGAGGGGCATGCCGTCGTCGTCCGGGCCGCGCGGAGCGGCGCGGAGATCGCCGGGCAGGCGGTCGCGGAGCGAGGCAACCCGCTCACCGACACCGGTTGACGGATTGTCCCAACCGAAGAGCGCCCCGAGCTTCCACCGAACGGCGAACAACAACCTCACCGGCCGGGGCTGCTTCGCGGGTCCCCCCGCGGTTCGCATCGCCGCGAGCATCGTCGGGAAGTCGTCGGGCCCGGCTCCGGGAGTGCGGAACGACCACACGTCCTCGACGTCGAAGTCACTCGTGAATTCGTGGATGCGCCAGGGCTGCTCGATGTAGGTGGCCTCTGCTATTCGTGGCACTGTCGTCCCCGATCTATACGGCACCGTATATTTCATCTATACGGTACCGTACAAATTGAACGCGATCAATGGAGGTGGCCCGATTCCCGCCGTCGCCCGCACGACACGAGCCCGTTGGATAGAGGCGGGCCTGGACGCCCTCGCACGAGGAGGACCCGACGCCGTCCGCGTCGAGACACTCGCCGCCGAACTCGGCGTGACGAAGGGCGGGTTCTACGGCTACTTCGACGGCCGTCCCGCACTGCTCACCGAGATGCTCGACGAGTGGGAACGCCGCTGCACCAAAGCCGTTATCGCCCAAGCCGATGCCGAAGGCGGCACCCCTGCCGACAGAATCCGGCGCGTGGGGCAACTGACCTACTCGGAGGACTTTCAACGGATCGATCTCGCGATCCGGGCCTGGGCCCACCACGACCGGTCCGTCGCGACGCGCCTGCAGCGCATCGACAACGAGCGGATGGATTTCCTGCGGAAGATGTTCGGCACCTTCGTCACCGACCCCGACGAGATCGAGGCACGCAGCACGCTCATGTTCGGGCTCGCGATCGGCCGCCACTTCATCGTCGCGGACCACCCCGGGTACACCAAACGCGAAGCCATCCAGCTTGCCGGAGAATTCCTCTTGCGCCCGTAAGGTACGAACTGTCCTGCCGAGTAAGGGTTTCTGCCGACCGGCTCAGTCGCGGTGAGCCGACAGTAGCCACGCCGGCAGCATGGTCCGGCCCTTCTCGTCGTGCTCCCAGTTCGCGGCCTGCTCCGGGCCTAGTAGTGCGTGGATGAAGGCCGGGCGAATGTCGTCGATGGTCCAGAACTCGGCGACGGCCTCGCGCAGCTCGTCGTCGGTCACCGGGTTCGGTCCTTCCCCCTCGGGGAAGGCGCCCTTTGCGAACACCAGGATGTAGTAGGACGCGCCGGGCGCGGCCGCCCGGGCGACGGCGTGCAGGTAGTCGCGCCGCCGGTCGACGGGGAGGGAATGGAACAGGGTGCTGTCGACGATCGTGGAGAACCGGCCGTCGAAACCCGTGAACGAGCTGATGTCCGCCACCTGATAGGTGGCCGTCGTCAGTCCACGATCGGCGACGGCGGCCCGGGCCACCGCGATGGCCGTCGGCGACAGGTCCAGGCCGACCACTGTGTACCCCTGCGCCGCCAGATGGAGCGACGTCTCGGCATGTCCACAGCCCGCGTCCAACACGTCGCTGCGGAATTTGCCCTCCGCGATCAGCGCGGCGATCTCGGGCTGCGGCTCACCGATGTTCCACGGCACCTGTCCCGAAAATTCCTCCGCTTTGCCTCGGTAGATCTCGTCCCACGGCGCAACCTGGTTCTCCTCGGTCATGACATCGACGGTACGCCGGCACTACCGTGACGATGTGGATCTTTTCTTCCGCTCGTGGTCGGCGTTGCGCACCGCGGTCGCCGAATTCCCGGACGAGGACTTCGCACAGCCGTCCGGCTGCACCGGCTGGCTTGTACGGGATCTGGTGTGCCACCTCATTATCGATGCGCAGGACGTCCTGATCACCCTCGTGACCCCCGCGGACACGGAACCGACCCGCGACGCCGTGACCTACTGGGACCTCGCCGACACGCCGCCGACCGGCGACGACCCGCTCGACGCGCTGATCGTCCGGCTGGCCGCCGCGTACCAGGAGCCTCGGCTGCTGAAGTTCCACTTCGACGACGTCGGCTCAACCGCCGGCCGCGCCGCCGAACTCGCCGACCCGGACCTGTGGGTCAGCACCCGCGACGAGGTCCTCACCGTCGACGACTACCTCTCCGCGTACGTCCTGGAGTCGACGCTGCACCACCTCGACCTGATCGCCCACCTCCCGGGCGCGGCGGAACCGCCCGCAGAGGGGCTGGCCCGGTCCCGCGACATGCTGGAGAAGATCGCAGGGGCCGCGTTCCCCGCGTCGTTCTCCGACACAGACGCGCTGCTGGTCGGCACCGGACGGCGGGCCCCGACCGACGCGGAGAAGGCCGAACTCGGCGCGCTGGTCACGAACCTCCCTCTCGTCCTCGGATGATCGTTCAGCCGACCGTGACCTTCCGCGTGGGCAAGGCTGACCCTGAGCTGCGCCGTGCTGCCGTCGAAGGCGACAACCACGAATTCGAACTGCCCATCTCGTACCGGTCTCCCGACGTCATTAGCCGACGCAGAAGGTGCCACCGGCTCTGCCGGTGCCGGTGGCGGAACGGACGACAGGCCAGCGCGCGAGCCTGCTCGTGTGAGTTGTTTCGTCGTCGCCCCTATTGGCGAAAAAGACGATTGCCAGCACGGCGGCGGATGCTGTTACCGGGCCGCTGAGGGCCTCGTTCACCGGCTCGATCGTCACCGGCGCAGGATATCCGGGTGCCCCGACATCCTGCGGAGCAAAACCGCGTTGACGTCGAGACCGATATGACACTGACTATTCGGATCCACCGTGTGATGTTTGTGTTCGAGGGACGGCGCCGATCGAGTGGAAGTGCGGGAGGCAGGTCCGGAAATGCCTGTAGGCGGGGCGGGACAGCGTATGAAGTACGGCGGTACAGGGTGCGTCCCCGCCGACCTCCACCGACGAGCACCCGCGCCGTGATGTCACGGCAGAGTCGTTGTCGGCGTTGCGGCCCATCCGGTCGCGCGTCGACCCGGAGGCGACCGTGACCGCGGGCAACGCCTGCGGTCAGAATGACGCGGCCGCCGCCGAGATCGTGACCACCCCCGAGAACGCGGAACGTCTGGGCCTGCGCCCGTTCGCCCGGCTCGTAAGCTGGGGCGTCGCCGGAGTGGAGCCGAACCGGATGGGCATCGGCCCGGTCCCCGCCGTGGACAAGGCTCACCCGGGCGAGGCTCATCCTGAACGACATCGATCTCCTCGAGATCAACGAGGCGTTCGCAGCGCAGGTGCTGGCGTGCGCGCGGGAGTGGAAGTTCGACGTGTCGGACATGCGAGACCGGTTCAACGTCAACGGATCCGGCATCTCCCTCGTTCACCCCGTCGGCGCCACCGGCGGTCGTATCCTGGCCAACCTGCTCCGCGAACTCGACCGCCGCCAGGCCCGCTACGGCATCGAGACGATGTGCATCGGCGGTGGGCAGGGCATCGCGGCCGTGTTCGAGAACGTCAACCTTCAACCCTTCCCCTCCGGCGGTAATCACCGTTCAGCTCCAGTTCGCAGCGACAGGTACTGACTCGGTGGTCCGCACCCCCGTCGGGGGATTCGGCGGCGTATACCGTGACGTCCCCGTCACCACCCTCGCCTCGACGGTGTTGAAGGGCCTGATCGAGCGGACGTCGATCACGTCCGAGGACATCGACGACGTCACCTTCGGTCAGGGCTACGCCAACGGCGAGGCGGCGGCCATCGGCCGGATCGCTGCGCTCGATGCAGGCCTCGACGTCACCGTGCCCGGCATCCAGCTCGACCGCCGCTGCGGCTCCGGGCTGCAGGCGGTGATCTACGCGGCCATGCAGGTGCAGACCGGGATGAGCGATCTGGTGATCACGGGCGGCGCCGAGTCGATGAGCCAGACCGAGTTCTACAGCTCACTTCAGCTTGGTCCAGCCCATAGGCCACGCAACTCGAGTTCGGAGATCAAGTGATCGGCTCCGTCGAGGATGTGCGCTTCCATGAGAGCTCGGGCTTTTTTGGGTGCGCGCTTGTTCAAGGCGTCGAGTAGCAGAGGATGATCGACCTGCGTGGTCGAAATGTGGCCGTCGACGGCGGCGTATAGGCGGTTTGGCAGGTTCGTGACCACGGAATCCAACAGGCGGGCGAGCCGCGGTGAGTCCGCGGCGATGTTGATCTTGCGGTGAAAGGAATGGCCTCGTGTGGCGATTTCGTTGCCGTCGCTCCGTGCTATGGCGGCCTGATGTTCTTCGAGACTCATCCTCAGCTCATCAATCTGGTGACGGGTAATGCGCATGGCGGCTCGCGACGCCAGTTCGCCGGCTAACTGGGCCTGTGCCCAGAAGAGATCGCGGACGTCTTGCCGGGTGAAGGGAAGCACGAGGAATCCACGTCGCGGGACCGTCTCGACGAATCCTTCGCTGCGGAGTGTGAGGAGTCCTTCTCGGACGGGCGTGGCGCTTACTCCGAAGGTGGCGGCCAGTGGTTCGATTCGGAGGAATTCACCGGCTCGTACTTGCCCGGAAATAATCATCTCGCGCACGTGTGTGGCGACTTCCTCGGGGAGTTGCTGTCTTGTGGAGGTGGGGGTCTGCAGCATCGTCGGTGGCGCCTTCCGGAGTCTTGGACCATTGGGGCATCGTGGGATGGACTCAGGGTGCGAACAGCACACCATCGCGAAGCAACTTGTCGATCGTCGATTCGTCATACACCTCGGTGGCGACCGCGCGCGTGTGTTCGCCCACGCGAGGTGTGGAGCCGGTGCGGCTCGGGCGTGCACCGTCAAATAGCCATGGAGCGCGGAGCAGCGCCGGTCCCTCGTCCTGCGGTTCGAGAAGTTCGAGGAACTCGGTTTGCGGGTGCGTGGCAAACTCGGACATGCCGAGTACGGGCGCGAATGGGACATCGGCGTCGGTGAGAATTTTTTCCCACTGGTCCGCGGTCCGGGTGAGGAACGCTGCCTGCACGACGTGAACCAGTTCCGCATAGTGCTGTACCCGAGCCGGGTACAGCGAGAATCGTGGGTCATCGCGTAGGTCCGGTCGTTCTATGGCGTCGGTGAGGGAGCGCCAGAACTTCTGCGAGGACGACAGATGGATGGCGATCACACCGTCCGATGCGGTGTGAAGGCAGAAATTCTGGGCCTGGGGATGGCGCGATTGCCGGTAAGGATCGGCGCCGTCGTCGTCGTACATCTGAGTAAGGGCGTCGACGGTCAGTGCACTGACCGCCTCGAGCATCGAAGTTTCGATTCGCGGCGCCGACCCGGTCTCCGCCCGGGTGACGAGCGCGGCGAGGATGCCGGTTGCGCCGACGAATCCGGTGATCAGATCGGCGATACAGGTACCCGATAGTTGGGGTTCACCGGCGTCGCCCATTACGGTGTACATCCCTCCGAGGGCTTGTCCGATCGTGTCGTAGGCGGCGCGATCAACCAGAGGGCCACCGTTGCCGAATCCCGTGACGGAGGTGTAGACGAGGTCGGGGTTGGCCTCACGGCATGGCCCGGGGCCCAAACCGAGTGCAGCGAGTTTGCCTGGCCGGATGTTTTCGATCAGGACATCGAACTTCGGCAGGAGGGCACGAACCAGATCCACGCCCTCGGGCCGTTTGACGTCTACCGCGATGCTCTTCTTCCCGGCGTTGTACTGGACGAAGTAGGGGCTGCGATGATCGAGGTCGCGCCGGAAGTCGTCACCGCCCTGCGGCTTCTCGACCTTCACGACCTCGGCGCCCAATGCACACAGGATCGAAGTGCTGTACGGGGCGGAAATGTAACCACCGATCTCAAGGATTCGGATGTGTTGCAAAGGTTTCGGACTCATCGAGTACCTCGTTCTGGAAAGGATGCGCCATCCTGGGGCCGCTGCATCGGCTAGCCGGTGAGAGTGGAAGCCAGATCATATATTACGCATCATGGTGCTTCTTGGCTAGGCCTGCGAGTGGCTGTTACGGCTTCGGACGTGGGTCGAGAGCTCAATGTCGCTCGGATGCCGAACTCGCGGTGCTTTGAGGCCCGCAAGAGGGCGCGTCGATATCGCATATCATGCGGGAAGTGGAGTATTGTGCGGGTGGACGAAACGACCTGGTTGGGAGCTCAAGATGACGGTGGACGCACGGGCGCACGGTGCGCGCAACGCCAATCGGCAGCAGGGTCTGCCTGAGCAGGTGGCCAGCTACGTGCGTGAACGGATCTTCTCGGGCGAGGTCAAGCCCGGTGAGTTTCTGCGCATGGAGCCGATTTGCGAAGCGGTTGGCGTCAGCAACACCCCCGTCCGGGAGGGTATGCAGCTGTTGCGAAGCGAGGGCTTTGTTCAGATGGTGCCTCGGCGTGGGTTCATCGTCGCGTCGTTCACCCGGCGAGACATTCGCGATCTGTTTTGGGCCCAGGCCCAGCTCGCCGGTGAGCTCGCGGCACGGGCGGCCTCGAACATCAGCCCAGCGCAGTTGGCAAGGCTCGATCAGATCATGGCGGAGAACAAGGAGGCCGTCGCGGCCGGTGACAACCAGCGGATCACCGATCTGGGTCATGAATTTCATCGTCAGATCAACCTTGCCGCAGATTCGCACCGACTGGCACTGCTGCTGGGGTCGGTGGTCAAGCATCTACCGAACCGTTTCTACGCCACGATCGAGCAGCAGGTCGACGCCACGGTGAATGAACATCCGCAGCTGGTGGAGGCCCTACGGACCAGGAACACCCGCGCGGCCAGGTCGATGATGAAGAAACACATCGCCACCACCGCGGATCATCTGATCGCGAAGCTCGAGGAACAAGGCATGTGGAGCGACGAAACCGCTAAATAGCGGCGAAATGGGCGACAGCGCCGAATCTGTGCAATGACGCACTTCCCAATCCGGTCTCGGCGTGACCTGGCGCGTCATTTTTCTCTGCTTCGTCGCCATGTCTGATGGGGGCGACACCGTTTACCAGCGATGACCGCTGGTTTCAACGAGGCTCTGCAGAGCACGTAAGCCGTCGCATCGCTGTAAGTTGAGTCAACGTGCCGCCCGGGCCGGTGCGGCTCACGATATTTCTCGGAGCTCACGCAGGCTCCTCGCTGACGCGTGTGCGGCGGGGTTTCCTCGATGCACCCAGTTTCCATTCTTCTTATGAGCGGTCCTTTGAGCAGTCCTTCGGTGGGCGACGGCTGAGTGCGCCAAGGCGCCTGGCCTCGGGGCCGGAAGGTGTCACCCGATCGGATCACGTCCCGCGTATCCGCGGCTCGCGTCGTCGGGTGACTGAAGCCGACCATAATCCGCTGAGCCAGTAGGCCGGCCTCCCCCACCACGTTTCCGCGCTGCATATCTGCCCCCAGCCGTCATTGACACGCATCATATATTGTGTAACATGCGATATCAGGTGAACTTGCACTGGCGGAAATACCGCCGAATCGAAAGGACTTCCCATGCCCGGTCTGTACTTTGAAGAATTCGAGCCGGGTGCCGTCATCGACCACCCGACCCGTCGCACGGTGACGGAGACGGACAACATCTTGTTCAGCACGATGACGTTGAACCTGGCGCCGCTGCATCTGGATGCGGAGTACAGCAAGGACTCGATCTACGGGCAGCGCCTGGTCAACAGCCTGTTCATCCTCGGCCTGGTCTCGGGTATCTCGGTCCCCGAGACCACCCAGGGCACCACCTTGGGCAACCTCGGCTACGAGGACGTCAAATTCCCGAAGCCGGTCTTCCACGGTGACACCATCCGGGTGCGCACCGAGATCCTCGACAAGCGGGAATCGAAGAGCCGTAACGACTCCGGCATCGTTGCGTTCCGTCACTACGGCATCAACCAGCGCGACGAGGTGGTGTGCGAGTGCCGCCGCGCCGGGCTGATGCTCAAACGCACGGCGACGGAATCGGTCCACGCGTAACCGGTCGCACACGTCGAGGAGAAAACGCCATGACCACAAGCCACGAGGACACCGACCAGCGGTACGCCTGGATACCGAACGAGACGGTAGTCGAGCGCAGCCGGTTGCTGACGGCGATGCGGCGCTGGGGACACGAGAACATCGACGAGTTGAACCGGTCCGCGGTCACCGATCCGGAGCGGTTCTGGCGCAATGTCGTCGACGATCTGCAGATCACGTTCGACGCACCGTTCGAACAAGTTCGTGACGAGACCGACGGCAAACCGTTCCCGCGGTGGTTTCCCGGCGGGCGGCTCAATGTCGCGAACCTGTGCGCGCACCGGCACGCGGTCGGCCAACTCGCCGGCAAGACGGCGGTGGTCTACGAGGGGGATGGTGGGCAACGGCGCACATTGACCTACGCCGAACTCGATCGTCAGGTGCGCCGGTTCGCGGCGAACCTGACCCAGCTCGGCGTCCGGCGCGGGGATCGGGTGGTGCTGTTCGTCCCCGCGGTCCCCGAAGCTGTCGTCGCGTTCCTGGCGATCGCGATGATCGGAGCCATCTCGGTGCCCACCTTTACCGGATACGCGCCGGACGCGCTGGCCACCCGGCTCCAGGACTCGGAGGCGGTCATGCTGATCACCGCGGACGGCACGACCCGCCGCGGCAAGCCGGTGCCGATGAAGGAGACCGCGGATCAGGCACTCGACTCGGCCCCGTCGGTGCGCACCGTCGTCGTGCTCCGCCACCTCGGCACCGATGTGGCGATGACCGCGGGCCGCGACGTCTATTTCGACGATCTGGACCCGGATCCGACACCGGTGGAGACGGCGCCGACGGAGGCGAACGACCCGCTCACCATCGTCTACACGTCCGGGACGACGGGCCGCCCGAAGGGGATCGTGCACTCGCACGCCGGTTTCGGGGTGAAGGCGGCGGTGGACTTCGCGTACGGTTTCGATGTTCATGCCGATGATGTGGTCTCCTGGATCACCGACCTCGGCTGGCTGGTCGGACCGCTGTTGATGACCGGGCCGCTGCAGCTCGGTGCCACCATCGTGATGATCGAGGGCCTGCCCACCTACCCGACCGCGGATCGGATGTGGGAGATTGTCGAGCGCAACGGTGTCACCGTTCAGGGCATCGCCCCGACCGCGGCCCGCGCGCTGATGGCGGGCGGCGACGTGGCGGTGCGCGAGATGCCCACGCTGCGCTCGTTCGTCTCCACCGGCGAGGCGTGGGACGAGCCCACCTGGTGGTGGCTGTTCCAGGAGGTCGGGCGGTCACGCCGGCCGATCATCAATTACAGCGGCGGAACCGAGGTCGGCGGCGGCATCCTCATCGGGTACCCGTTCCTGCCCACTGCCGCCGCGGCGTTCAACGGCGCACTGCCCGGCGTCGACGCTGTCGTCCTCGGCGAGGACGGTGCACCCCTCGTCGACGAGGTGGGGGAACTCGCCGTCCGGAACACGTTCCCGGGCATGACCCACGCGTTCTGGCACGACCGTGACCGGTATCTCGAAACCTATTGGAGGCGTTGGGACGAGGTGTGGGTGCATGGTGACCTCGCCAGCGTCGACGCGGACGGGGTGTGGCGGATTCACGGCCGGTCCGATGACACGATCAAACTGTCGGGTCGTCGGGTGGGCCCGGCGGAGATCGAGGCGGCGCTGCTGAGGGATCCGCGGATCGCGGAGGTCGCCGTCATCGGGGTACCCGACGAGCTTCGTGGGCAGCGCGCCGTCGCGTTCGCCGTGGTGCGCGAGGGCGGCGTCGATTCCGACGATCTGCAGGCGACGGCCCTGCGCAATGCTGGTAAATCCTTCGCGCCGACCGTCCACACGGTCGCGACCCTCCCGAAGACGAAGAACGGCAAGATCATGCGCCGCGCCATCCGGGCGCGGTTCCTCGGGGACCCGGTCGGGGATATGTCGTCACTCGACCCGGCGACACCACTCGAAGACATCCCCGTATCCACGGGTTCATAGAAAAGGACAACCGATGAGTGAGACCGACCAGAGCAACGTCGAAGTCGTTCGCGAGGCGACCCGCGCGCTGGCCCGCAAGTTCGACAACAACTACTGGCTCGACAAGGACAACAAGCACGAGTACCCATGGGACTTCGTGAAGGCCTTCGCCGCCGGCGGCTGGCTGGGCGCGATGATCCCGGAAGAGTACGGCGGCATCGGCCTGGGTCTCAAGGAGGCCGCCGTGATGATGGGCGAGATCTCGGCGTCGGGCGCCGGCATGAGCGGTGGTTCGGCGGTCCACTTCTACGTCTTCCCGCCGGCGCCGATCGTGCGCTACGGCTCGGAGGAGATGAAGCGCGAGTACCTGCCGAAGCTCGCGAGTGGTGAGATGCTCATGGCGTTCGGTGTCACCGAGCCCACTGCCGGCGTCGACACCTCCCGCATCAAGACCAAGGCCACCAAGATCACTGGCGGCTGGGTGATCAACGGCCAGAAGGTGTTCATCACCAACGCCAAGAACGCGCAGCGCATCCTCCTGCTCGCGCGCACCTCACCGCGACGCGACGACAAGCCGTTGCACGGCATGACCCTGTTCTTCGCCAACATGGACCCCGAGCGGATCACGATCCGCGAGATCGACAAACTCGGCCGCGCGGCGATCGACACCAACGAGCTGTTCATCGACAACCTCGAGGTGGCGGACAACGAGGTGGTCGGAGAAGTCGACAAGGGCTTCTACTACCTGCTCGACGGCTTGAATCCGGAACGCATCTGCGTCGCGATGGAAGGCATCGGCCTGGGCCGCGCCGCCCTCGACCTGGCGACGAACTACGCCAATGAACGCATCGTCTTCGACCGGCCGATCGGCAAGAACCAGGCCGTCGCACATCCCTTGGCCGATTCGTGGATCCGGCTCGAGGCTGCCGAAGGCATGGCCATGAAGGCGGCCGACCTGTTCGACGCCAAGCAACCCTGCGGCGCCGAGGCGGCGGCGGCCAAGTACCTCGGAGCCGAGGCCGGATTCGAGGCGTGCGACCGGGCCTTCTCCACCTTCGGCGGGTACGCGTACGCGAAGGAGTACCACATCGAGCGCCTGTGGCGGGAGGTGCGGCTGCTGCGCAACGCCCCGTTCTCGCAGGAAATGGTCCGCAATTACATCTCGCAGCAGGTGCTGGGGCTTCCCCGCTCCTACTGATATCCGACTCCCGAGGTCCTGCTGATCCGACAGGGGACCGCGGGCCCGGCCGCCGGTCGCGGCGAACGGAACCGCGGCCGGCGCCATCCACGAGAACCACAGGAGGTGAGCGGAATGAGCGGACACTCCGCGGCACCCGGGTGCTGGCGCTGTCCGAAATGAGTCCATGCCGCAAGTTGCGATGCTGATTTGCCGACTGGGTGCCCGCATGGTGCGACTAGGTTACGCCGCGCGAGTCGCCTCGACGCGCCGTAGCGGGACTCGGCCGCTTTCTTTCGCGCCGGGATTCTCCGTGCCGGATCGACTGCCCGACACGGTGATCCGTCCGGTGTCTCAGCCCGCGTTCGCCTCGGAGTCGGTCTTCCAAAGCCCGCGCTGCTCGAGTCCCTCGATCAGATGATCCGCACCGTCCAAGATGTGCGATTCCATGAGGGTCTTGGCCTTCTTGCCGCTGTGCTTCCGTAAGGCCTCGAGCAGGAGCGGGTGTTCCTTTTGCGTTGTCGTGAGGTGGCCCTCGATGGTGGCGTAGAAACGGTTCGGAAGGTTCGTGACGATCGAGCCGAGGAGGCGGGCGAGGCGCGGAGAGTCCGCGGCCAGGTTGATCTTGCGGTGGAACGCGTGGCCCAATGAGGCGATACGTTCTGTGTCGCCCTGAGCGATCGCGTCCTGGTGGGCTTCGAGGATTGCCTCGAGCTCGGCGATCTGCTGGGGGGTGATGTTCTTCGCGGCCCGTGTGGCCAGTTCACCGGCCAGCTGGGCCTGTGCCCAAAAGAGGTCCTGTACGTCTTGCTTGGTGAACGGGGCGACTACAAACCCGCGTCGTGGGACCATCTCGACGAATCCCTCGCTGCGCAGCGCGAGGAGCCCCTCGCGGACGGGCGTAGTGCTGACCCCGACGGCTTCGGCAATGCGCTCGATGCGGAGGAAATCGCCCGCCCGCACCTCTCCGGAGATGATCATCTCGCGAACGTACGAGGCCACTTCTTCGGGAAGTTGCTGTCGTCTTGACCTGTCATTCAGGGGCATCGTGGGTCGCACCTTTCGGATTCTGAAACTCGACATAATATACCATCGCCCATCCCGAGGTTCGGCGCCCCGCCAGCAATCTGGAACGGCAACGGCTGTGGGTTCTCCGGGATGGCCCACGCGATGTCATCGGTCGGCGCGGATGGGTGGTCGACGCCTTCTTGACGACGTGATCGCTTCCGTTGCAGCCCTTCCGGCATGTCGGAACACACCTCCACGGTATGCGGCCCGAAATCCAAGACCGTCTTCACGCCGCACAATATATTGTGTAATATGCGTAAATGGAACGTTCAATTGCCGGGAACCCCGCTGGTCCTCGGCCGATGTGCCGCAGCATCGTGACAGCGATGCGATCGGCGGTATTTCCCCTCGAGCGAAAGAGTTGCGATATGAGCGGACCACTCGGCGGCGTCCGAGTTCTGGTGTTGTCCGGCATGGGCCCAGTGCCATATGTGTCGATGTTGTTGGCCGACATGGGTGCACAGGTGGTGCGCGTGGTACGGCCTACTCATCGGGCGACGCGGGCGCTTGCCCAGACCGATGGGCTGCGCGACGAGTACGACGTGGCCAACCGCGGCGTCGAGACGACAGCTCTGGACCTGAAGGACCCGCGCGGCGTGGAGACGACCCTGCGGTTGGCAGCGGCCGCCGATGTCTTCATCGAAGGCTACCGCCCGGGCGTGGCCGAGAGGCTGGGTCTGGCGCCCGAGGTGGTGCTCGGTCACAATCCGGCGATCGTCTACGCGCGGTTGACCGGCTATGGGCAGTCCGGCCCACGTGCTCAGGAAGCGGGGCACGACATCAACTATGTCGCCCAATCAGGTGCCTTGCACGCGTTGGCGCGGAGTGGGGAACGCCCTCGTCCCCCGATCAACCTGCTCGGCGACTACGCGGGTGGCGGAGCCATCGGTGCGTTCGGAATCGTATGCGCCCTACTGGAGGCAACGAAATCCGGGCACGGGCAGGTCGTCGACGTCGCCATGGTCGATGGTGTTGCCCTGCTGACCGCGAAGCTGCAGGGACTGCGGGCGGCGGGACTGTTCTCGGATGAGCCGGGCACGAACTGGATCGACTCCGGAGCACCGTTCTACGACACCTACCGGTGCGCGGACGGCCGCTACCTCGCGGTCGGTGCGCTCGAACCCGACTTCTACCGGGAGTTCCTCGCCGGCCTCGGTGTCGAGACCACCGACTGGCCCGACCAGAACGACCGCGCTCGGTGGCCACACCTGCGGGAGTTCATCGCGGTGGCGATCGCCGGGCGGACCCGCGACGAGTGGGAGTCCATCTATGCCGGCACCGACGCCTGCGTGAGCCCGGTGCTGAACTTCGACGAGGCTGCCACGGCCCCGCACAACGCCGAACGCGGGCTGTACCAGCGGGTCGGCGGGGTGCTGCAGCCGGCGCCGGCGCCCCGATTGGCCCGCACGCCCGCCCGCCGACCATCGGTGCCGCGAACCGAACAGGTCGCGGCCGCCGATCTGATCGATGCCTGGGCGGCTCCCGACCTCCATTCGAACAATTTCCTCGAGAAACTAGAGGTACAGCAATGAAGACGTACGACGAGTTCCCGACGCTGGCGATCGATCGTCCGTCGGAGGGGTTGTTGCGGATCGTGCTGGACGGGCCGGATCTGCATGCGGTGGGTGCGGAGATGCACCGTGAGTTGGCGGATGTGTGGGCGGCGATCGGCCGGGACGAGTCGGTACGGGCGGTGCTGATCCGCGGCGCCGGCGACCGCGCGTTCTCCGCCGGCGGCAGCTTCGACCTGATCGAGGCGATGGTCAAGGACTGGGACACCCGCACCCGCGTCATGCACGAGGCCCGCGACCTGGTCCGCAACATCATCGAATGCCCGGCCCCGATCGTCTCCGCCATCAACGGCCCCGCCGTCGGAGCCGGACTGGTCGCCGCCCTCCTGGCGGATGTGTCCGTGGCCGGTCGGCGCGCAAAGATCGTCGACGGCCACGTGCGGATCGGGGTGGCCGCCGGCGATCACGCCGCCATCTGCTGGCCGCTGCTGTGTGGGATGGCCAAGGCCAAGTATCACCTGCTCACCAACGAGGTCCTCACCGGCGAGGAGGCGGAACGGATCGGGATGGTCTCGGTGTGTGTGGACGACGACGCCGTGCAGGCCCGTGCCCTGGGCATCGCCGAGAACCTGGCCCGTGGGTCGCGCAGCGCGTTGCGGTTCACCAAGCACGCCCTGAACGGCTGGTACCGGCAGGCGATGCCGATCTTCGACGCCTCCCTCGGTTTCGAGTTCTACGGCTTCGGCGGCCCGGACGTCGCCGAAGGTATTGCCTCGCACCGCGACAAGCGTCAGCCGAGGTTCACATGAGCGGGCCGTTGGACGGGATCACCGTGCTGGGCCTCGAACAGGCCATCGCCGCACCGCTGTGCACCCGGCACCTGGCCGACCTGGGCGCCCGGGTGATCAAGGTCGAACAACCCGGGTTCGGGGACTCGACCCGCCACTACGACGAGGCCGTGCGCGGTCTGGCCGCCCACTTCGTCTGGCTCAACCACGGCAAGGAATCGGCGGCACTCGACCTCACGGCACCCGCCGACCACGACCTGCTGCACGACCTGCTCGAACGGGCCGATGTGATCGTCAGCAACCTCGCACCCGGTGCGCTGGACCGGCTCGGTCTCGGGGTGGACGCACTCGCCGAGCGGTATCCGCGCCTGATCATCGTCGACATCTCCGGGTACGGGCGCGGCGGACCACTCGATCACAAACGGGCCTACGACCTGCTCATCCAGGCCGAGGCCGGGTCCTGCACCATCACCGGCCTACCCGGACAGCCCGCGAAACCGGGTATCCCGATCGCCGACATCGGCACCGCACTGTATGCGTACTCGGCGGTGCTCGCCGCGCTGTTCGAGCGGGAGCGGACCGGGCGCGGCGCGGTCATCCCGATCGCGATGCTCGACGTGGTCGCCGAGATGATGGGCTTCGCCCTCAACCAGGTGATCCACAGCGGTGTCGAACCCGAGCCCGTCGGCATGGGCTCGCCGATGGTCGCCCCCTACGGCGCCTACCCGACCGCCGACCACCTGACCGCCGTGCTCGGCACCACCAGCGACCGGGAATGGCGGCGCCTGGCGGCCGACCTCCTGGGCCGTCCGGATCTCGCCGACGACCCGCGGTACGCCCGCAACGCGGACCGGGTCCGGCTGCGCACCGAACTCGACGCGATCGTCGGCCTCTGGTGCGCGCAACGCACCCTCGCCGAGATCCAGCAGGCCGCCGATGCGGCCGGGATCGGCAACGCCCGGCTCAACGGGGTCCAGGGCCTCGCCGAGCACCCGCAACTGGCCGCCCGCGGACGGTGGCGCGATATCGACACCCCGGCCGGCCCGGTGCCCGCCCTGGTGCCGCCCGGCCTCGCACAGGGCTGGACCACGGCGTCGGGCAGCGTCCCGGCGTTGGGCGCAGACACCGACGCCATCCGGACGGAGTTCGCGAGTACTGCACCGACCGCCGCCGGCAGTGTGCGGCCGTAATCGCACGGTTTGACACACGATTTCACACACGTTGGGAGAAAACCATGAGACCGCTTCGTTCGTTGTTGTTCGTGCCCGGGCATCGGGAGGGGTGGGCCGAGAAGGCCATCGCCGCCGGCGCCGACGGCCTGATTCTCGACCTCGAGGACTCCGTGCCGGAGCACCTGAAGGACCAGGGACGTGCCACGGCCGCGCGGACCATCGTGCGGCTGCGGGCGGCCGGGGCGGATGTCGGACTCTATGTGCGGCTGAACGCACTGGACACCGGGATCTCGGGTGACGACATCGCCGCGGTCGCCGTGCCGGGCCTGGACGGGTTCGTGTTGCCGAAAACCTTCGGTCCCGATGACATCGTGCGGTTCGATGCCCTGGTGACCCATTTCGAGCGGGCCAACGGCGTCGACGCCGGGAAGTTGGAGTTCATCTGCTGCCTCGAGACCGCCGAGGCGTATGCGAGCTGTGAGAAGATCGCCGTCGCGTCCCCTCGGGTGGCGACCCTGTTCGCCGGGACCGCGCGCGACGCGGACGTGTCCCGGTCGGTGGGGTTCCAGTTCACCCCGTCCGGTCAGGAGACGCTGTATCTGCGCAGCCGGGCGCTGCTCGCGGCCCGCGCGAACGGTCTCGAGTTCCCGTTGGTCGGGGTGTGGCAGGACCTCACCGACCACGACGGGGCCCGGAATTTCTCCGAACGCAACCGCGAACTCGGTTTCCGCGGTCAGGTGTTGATCCATCCCTCGCACATCGCCCTCGCCAACGAGGTGTTCAGCCCGTCCGACACCGAAATCGCTTTCTACTCGGGCATGATCGAAGCCTTCGAGGACGCCGAAGCCCAAGGGCTGGCCGCCGTCCGGTACGAGGACATGCACGTCGACTACGCCCACATCAAAACCGCCCACGAGATACTCGCCTACGCACACAGCCTGAGCCGCGTGACCGACTGACCTGAGTCGTGTGATATTTGAGCCAGGAAGTTTCCCATCTTGGGGCAATCGTGGCGTTTTCCAATACCTCTGCTTCGAGGGCCTCCGCATGCTGCGGGGGCCCTGGAAGTCGTCGCCCTGACGGGCGTCAGCGGTCCTTGGCTTTGGGCGGCGAGATCTCGAACTTGGATCCTGCGAGGCTCTTCATTGCCATGGCGGGAGGTCGGTGTAGCCAACATTGACGCCTTTGGTGAGCAAGTCAAAAATAGTGCAAGCCAACTTCTTTCGACTCCATATCGCTGTCCGGTCAAGTGATGCGAAGGCAGGCTAACGACCATTGACACCGCATCATATATAACGCATAGTGCTGTGACTCACACGTTGCATGGAAGAGAAGAGGCTCGACGTGACCCAGTCACCAAAACCACCCACCGCTGCCGGTACTCCGCCAGGCCGGAAGCCGAAGTCCGTCGGCCCCGCCGTGGTGGTCGGCACCGCTCTCGAATTTTTCGACTTCTACCTCTACGCGTCGATGGCCGCATTGGTGTTCGGGCCGATCTTCTTCCCCTCGGAGAGTTCAGCGGTGAGCACCCTCGCCGCGTTCTCCACGTTCGCGGTGGGATTCCTGGTTCGCCCCCTCGGTGGCATCGTGTTCGGAATCCTCGGCGACAAGATCGGGCGGAAGGCGGTGCTGACCTTCACCCTTCTGCTCATGGGCGTGGCGACCGGCCTCATTGGGCTGATCCCGTCGTACGAAACGATCGGAATCGCTGCACCCATCCTCCTGATCGTGTTCCGTCTCCTTCAGGGATTCGGTGCAGGTGCCGAGTTCGGTAGTGCAGTCGCCATGTCCTACGAGCACGCCGACAGCAAGTCGCGCGGTCGGCAGGGAGCATGGCCGGCGCTGGGGGTCAACATCGGGCTGTTGGCTTCCTCCCTGGCAGTGACGGCCGTGACGAGCCTCAGCGACGAGGCTCTGCACAGTTGGGGGTGGCGAGTGCCGTTCCTGTTCAGCTTCATCCTGGTCGGCCTGGGCTACTGGATGCGTCGAAACCTGCCCGAGACCCCCGAGTTCGAACAGCTTGCAGCCGAGGCCCAGACGCGGAAGAAGGTGCAACCACTCCGCAACCTGCTCAAAAATCATTGGCGCGGGCTGACTGTCGTCGCGGTTTCCACCATCGGGCTCAACAGCATCAGCTACATCTTCAAGACGTTCTCGCTGTCGTATCTCGCCGAGTTCCGCGATGTCGCCGCCAATGTCGGAGCGTTCGGCATCAGTCTGGCCAGCGCCGTCGCGATCGTCACCGTCCCGTTGGCGGGACGGTTCTGTGACGCCGCTGGTGCCCGCCGGGTCATGTTGATCGGCGCCGGTGGCATCGCAGTCCTCGCGTTCCCGTTCTTCTGGCTCCTCGACACCGATCGCCCGATCTACATCTGGGCGGCGCTGATCTTGACTGTCGGCATCGTCCAACCCACGCTGCTGGCAGCGTCCGGTTCCTTTCTTGCCCAGCAGTTCCCGGCTGATGTCCGCACGTCTGGTCTAGGCGCCGGGCGGGAAGTCAGCGGCGCCTTCGCCGGCGGCCTCGCTCCGCTTGCGGCGCTGACAATGGTCACCCTCTCGCCTACCCATTCCACGTGGGGAGTTTCCATCATCTTCGTCGCGGGCGCCCTCTTCATTGCCGGCTCTGCTCTCGGTGACCAGTACCGCAATGTCGCCACCCACGGTGACAGCATCGACGATCCACAGCAACGACAGCACGCGACCACCCCCTGAGGCGACGCCCGCGCTGCTTGCAAGGCAGAGCCCAGGCAGTAGCCGTAACAAGCAAACCGGGCGCTACGCCCCCATTGTCCGCTGCGGACCCGACCCGGTCAGCAGCGGGCAATGACGCTGCACACGAATGTGTCGAGGGTGTATGAATCTCGTCGACCGGGACAGCGGCGATCGCAATCGAACGGTTGTCGGTGTCCCGCAGACGGCGACGTGGCACCCGGAATTCGGTTCTCGAGATTGGTGGGAACTTGCTCGGTGCGAGGCCGGGCTGTCGCAAGTGAATCACGGGTGATTCTGGCCGCGTCGCAGCTTGCACCGTCCGATCCGTGGTTTCGCCGTCGGGCGATGAGCTGCGTCCTAGACATCGGATCTCGGGCGGCCCCGCGGCACGAACGACCTATTTGCCTGACACCTTTCGCCCGGTGCGATCGCATTCTTCGTCGGCGGCCTCGTGCGGTTGAGGTGTGAGCTGCACGTGCCGCGGCAGTATCGATACGGTGACGATCAATCCGGATGCGGCAAGTGCGATGCAGATGAACACCGGGTGCAGGGCGGCGTCCAGCTGGGCCGGTGATTGCGGGTTACCGCCGTGTGCTGCGACAAGGGCGCCGAACCCGGCTGCGCCGACAGCTCCACCGATCGAGCGGGCGAAAGTGGTGCAGGACGTGACAACTCCACGTTCGTGCCGTTCGACGCTCGCTTGCGCGGCGATGATGGTGGGGCTGGTGATGAATCCGAGTCCGGCGCCGATGACGAAGCACGCTGCGGCGATCTGCCATTCGGCCGTGCTCTCACCGAACAGGACCGTCAGACCGGCGCCGACGATTGTGATCGCCGTTCCCGCCAACGCTGTGCGGCGGAATCCGATTCGCAGATAGAGCCGCCCGGACTGGCTCGAGGCCAGCGGCCACGCCAACGTCAGCGGGGTGAGGAGGAAGCCGCCGGTGACGGCGGTCGTTGCGAGAACACTCTGTGAGAACAGCGGGACGTAGGAAGTGAGCCCTGTGACGACCGCACCGATGATCGCCGAGGTGAGAACCGTGCCCAGAAGGGTCCGCCGGCCGAGAATCCAGGGCGGCATGATCGGGTTGCATACCCGCCACTCGACGACCCCGAACAGCAGAAGGCAGACCGCTCCGATCGTGACGATCGCGATCCACGTCGTAGACCCCCACGCCCAGCTCCGGCCGCCCTCCAGGAGTCCCAGCACCAGAAGCCCGGCACCGAGGGTCAACAGCACTGCACCCAGCACGTCGGGTCGCCCGTGCCTCTTCCGTGGGTCCGTATCCTCCTCGTGGAAGTTCCGGATGAGCAGCAGCGCCGCCGCCGCGCAGATCGGAACGTTGACGAAGAAGATCCCACGCCAGGAGCCGTACTCTGCGAACAATCCCCCGACGGCCGGACCCAGGACGGATGCGGCGGCCCACACACTGGCGATGTATCCCTGCGCTCGTGGCCGCTCGCGCAAGGTGTAGATGTCGCCGGCGATCGTCAGGACCGTGGGCTGGACTGCCCCCGCACCGAGGCCCTGGAGGGCACGGAACGCGATCAGCCCGGTCATGGACTGGGCGAACCCGCACAGCATCGAACCGAGGAAGAAGACACCGATCCCGAGCAGCATGACCGGCTTGCGGCCCACGGTGTCGGACAGTTTGCCGAAGATCGGTGTCGTGACGGCGTGGGACAGCAGGTACGCGGAGAACAACCAGGGAAAGTGCTCGAAACCTCCGAGGTCCTCGATTATCGCGGAGACCGCGGTCGCGATGACCGTCGTGTCCAAGGCGACGAGAGCATTACCGAGCATCAACGCGGTAAGGACTCGCCGCCGACGCGACCGCTCCTGCGTCTGTGGTTCGTATCGTGTCGGGGTCACCGCTCGGTTCGGTGTCCGCCGGTCAGTTCGGTACGCAGCTTGTCGCGGTGCGCCGGTGCTGCGACGGCGATGAGTCGCTCCGCGCGCTGGGCTGCCGTGGTCGCGCGCAGATCCGCGACCCCGTACTCCGTGGCGATGATGTCGACGTCGCTTTGCAGTGACGTCGTCGGCCCATTGAGCTGCGCGACGATGGAGCTCTTGTCACCGGCCGGATTGGTGGCCGGTAGCGCGATGACCGACAGACCGGATTTCGCCATCCGGGTGGCGCGGAAGGAGTCGACCTGCCCGCCGACTGCGCCGACATAGAGTCCACCGAGCGATTCCGCGTTCACCTGCCCGAGTAGGTCGACCTGCAGAGCGGAGTTGACGACGATGAACGGGTCGCAGGTTGCGAGTGTGGCGGGCGCCAGAAGTTCGTCCAGGTGTACGAAGTCGATGCCGGTGTTGCCGTCGACGAAGTCATACAGTCGCCGGCTCCCGAGTGCCATGCCGGTGGTGCACGACCCGGCGACGCTGATGTCGACGGCACCGGAGTCCACCAGATCGAAAATCCAGTCGCCGATCAGGTTGGACCGGACCCGCAGTCCCGAACGGGTGCGAATCACCTTGGTGATCTCGGCGGGGATCGCACCGACGCCCAGCTGCAGACTGGCACCGTCAGGAATCAGGGTTGCCACATTTGCCGCGATGGTCCGGTCGACGTCGGTGGCCGGTCTGGTCGGGGAACCGGGCAGCGGGTTGTCGGACGTGACGGTCGCGGTGATCTGTGACTGGTGGATGCGTCGGGAACTGTTGGTTCGGGGCATGTTCGGGTTGATCTCGGCGAGAACCACGCGTGCCGAGTCGAGTGCGTCGACGAGGTAGCCCACAGTCCCTCCCGGGCTGTGGAAGCCGTCCGCGTCCGCGGGCGGCAACTGGATGAGGACCACGTCGACCGGAAGGGTGCCGTTGCGGATGAACCGGACCACGCTCGAGAGATGGCACGGCAGGATCTGGAGTTGGCCGGTGGCCGCCAGCTTCCGCAGGGACCCGTGTGCGGCGTAGGACATCACCGTGGGGTGCCCGTCAGGCACGCTGTGCCAGATGTCGTCGAGAGTGTATCCGCACAGCGCCGTGACGTCGTCGATGTCGCGGGCGGCATCGAGGAAGTGCGCGACGAGGGTGCGTGGCTCGGCAGTGGCCTCTCCGATGGCGACGAGGTCGCCGGGACGGAGGAACTCGGAGATCGAAAAATCGGGCATGAATGGGTCGTCCTTGTCTGGATAGTTGCTCACGATAGGCCGGTATCGATGGCGCATGAAGTAGCGCGGAAACTCGGCCCAGACTACGCATCATATATCATCCATGTTAGGGTGGTTGCGGTTCGCAATCCGCGACAAGAGCACTGGAGGTAGTGAGATGGTTGCCGGTTCAGAGGCCGATATGGATGGCAAGGTTGCGCTGATCACCGGAGCCACCAGCGGCGTGGGGCTCGAGACCGCCGTGCGGCTGGCCAAGCGCGGTGCGACAGTGGTGGTGAATGGTCGGTCGGCTGAGCGTGGCAAGGATGCGATGGATCGGTTGCGCGAGGTCTCCGATCAGGTGCGATTCGAGGCGGGTGACTGCAGTGACTACGACAGCATCGCCGAGGTAGCCGGCCGGGTGGTGCGTGACTTCGGGGCCATCGACATCGTGGTCAGCGCCGGGGCGCAGGGGGAGTTCGGGCCTACGCCGTTCGCCGAGATGACCGGCGACCAGCTCCAGCGGGCCTTCGCGTCGCGCTTCTTCCCGCGGATCTACCCCGTACACGCTGCGGTGCCAGGCCTGCGCGTCCGTGGTGGCGCCGTGGTCATGTTGACGACAGATGCGGCACGGACCCCGACCTCCGGTGAATCCATCATGGGCGCCGCGGGCGCTGGGGTGATCCTCCTGACGAAGACACTCGCGAAGGAATTCTCGCGCTGGCAGATTCGAGTCAACGGCGTTGCCATGACGATTACCTCGGGTACGCCGTCCTGGGACCGGATCTTCGCCACCGAGAGCTTCCAGCAGAAGCTCTTCGACAAGGCATTGAAGCGATTCCCGGCAGGTCGCCCGCCGGCGGTCGAGGAAGTTGCCGACGCAGTCACATTCCTCGCTTCCGACGCGGCCGGCCAGATCACGGGACAGACACTCTCCGTGAACGGGGGACTGTCCTTCGGTGGTTGGTGAACCAGGACGCGTCCGTATCTCCACAGACGGGATGCGGCGCGGGGCACAGTCGGTGGGTTAGAACGGACTACGCGGTGACAATCACCGTCGCGGCGACCACCGATCTTGGTTGATCGCGTCGGCCGGACAGTTCGCAGGCGAAGATGATAACCCTAGAGACCTGACGGTTGCGACCGGATTCAAGGGAGGGTGCAAACGATGAGGACATCGAAGCCGCGACCCCTGCAACGTGATCCGCACGATCGGCACGTCAGTCCCCTCGAATTGTTCTTCGACGTCGTCTACGTTTTCGGGATCGGGCAGCTGGTGCACCACCTGGTCGAGCATCTCACCTGGACGGGACTGGCGCAGACGCTGGTGCTGTACGTTGCGGTGTTCCTCGCGTGGTCCTACACGTCGTGGGCCGGTTCCCTGACCGACCCCGATCAGTCACCGGTTCGCATGATGCTGCTGGTGATCATGGTGCTCGGACTGTTCATGAACGTCGCGGTGCCGGAGGCATTCGGCGAGGCCGGGTGGTTGTTCGTCGCGACGTACCTCACGATCCAGATCGGACGAACGCTCTGGCTGCTGACCATCGGGCTCGACGACGTCATGCGCCGGCACTTCCAGCGTGCATTGGTGTGGCTCGTGGCCACCGCACCGCTGTGGATCACAGGTGCGGTGGTCGACGGTCCCGCACGATTGATTCTGTGGGGTATCGCGACGGTGATCGACCTCCTCGGCCTCCTGTCCGCACACCCGCTGCCGGGAAAGCGATTCCACTCCGAACGCATCGACTTCGCGGCCGAACATCAATTCGAGCGAGCCCGGCTCTTCTTCATCATCGCGCTCGGGGAGACGGTGCTGACGACCGGATCCGCCGTTGCCAGTGCACCGCTGGAACCGATGACTCTGTTCACCGGTGCGGTCGCAGTGATCGGCACCATCGCCGTGTGGTGGGTGTACTTTCGCCGTTCCGAACCCCGCGCGGTGAGTCAGGTCATTGCCGGCCGGGACCCGGTGAGGACCAGCCGCTACGCGATCAACACTCTCTTGGTGATGGTCGCCGGACTGCTCGCGATCGCGGTCGGGGATGAATTGGTGATCGCGCATCCGACTGGGCACACCGATGCCGTGACCAATGTGTTTCTCTTCGGCGGCCCCTTCCTCTTCTTCGCCGCGCAGACCTGGTACATGCGGTCGGTGATGCGCGAGGTGCCGATGTCGCGTCCGACAGCCCTGGTCGCACTGGTCGTGCTGGCAGTGGCGACCCTGCCCGCACCGCCCTATCTGGCGGGGTGTGCCGCCCTGGCCGTGGTACTCGGTGTCGCGATCGCCGACGGCCGACGGGCGTCGGGCGAGGAGGCACACGCCGCGTCCGTAGATAGCGAAGAATAACCGGGAATCTCCGTACATTCGTCACCCCAACGCCGTGATGGTGCCGCCGCAGAGATGACGGTCGATCCCCGGTCGCGCCGTTCAGCGAGCGCGGCCGTAATCCCACTGTGGGAGTTAAGTTATCCGCGCGATCGCGCTGCCATTTTGCGCGTGCGAACGGCAACCCTCGTTTCTGCATTCTTCTCAACTTCGGTCCCGGTATTGGGCAGGGCATTGGGCAGGGCGCTACAGCCTGGGGCGCTCGGCGCCGCGCGAAGCCTCGTCATATCCGCCAAGAATTTTGCCTGTGCAGCTCGAACGCCGTGCTCAACGGCTACGCCGTGCCCGGTCCCGCCTGTTCGTTGTGACGGTTGACACACCGTCGGCGGCTTGTTAGTTTTGCCGCATCATATTTTATCCATGATGCGGTGGGTGTACTGCGAACGCATGAGCCCCCGTCCGGTCGGAGGTACCTCCTTGACGCCACAAACTCCCTGTCCTGTTCGGCCCGGTGACGCCGACTCCGCGTTGGTCCGCGGAGAATGGTTGCCGTGGATCGATGGGCGTGTCACTGCCCGCGCTGGTCGGAAACTACTGCCCGTCCTGGATCCCGCCACTGACCGGGAACTGGGCATCGTCCATCTCGCGGACGAGGAGGACGTCGATGTTGCCGTGGCCGCCGCGGCACGGGCGTTCGAATCCTGGAGCGAGACCCCTGGCCGTGAACGTGCGCGTCTGCTGTGGGCGTGGGCCGTGCTGATCGAGCGGCACGCGTACGAACTCGCGGCACTCGACGTGCTCGAGAATGGGATGCCGGCGCGACAATCGCTTGCCTACGTGCGCTGGGCCGCAGACACCATTCGTGAAACATCGGGGTGGGCAACCAAACTCACCGGTCTGACCAGCGATCAGGGCCCCGGCCTCTTTGCGCATACACTGCGGGTTCCCGTCGGGGTGGTCGGCACCATCTGCCCGTGGAACGCCCCCGCCGCCGGTTTCCTGCGCCAGATCACACCGGCCCTCACTGCCGGTTGCACGGTTGTCGGGAAACCCTCGGAACTGACCCCGTTCACCGCCTTGCGCGTTGCGGAACTGGCCGCAGAGGCCGGTTTGCCGCCCGGGGTCCTGAATGTCGTTCCCGGTGTCGGCTCGGTGGCCGGCGAGCATCTCGCCCGCCACGACGGGATCGCGCGCATCAATTTCACCGGTTCCACCGCCACCGGGCGCCGCATCGTCGAAGCCTCGGCCACCAACATGAAGCGGATGACGTTGGAGCTGGGCGGAAAGTCCCCCCACATCATCTTCGACGATGCGGACCTGTCGGCCGCGGTCCCGGGTGCGGCGGCCGGCATTTTCATGAACGCCGGTCAGGTCTGTGTCGCCGGTTCACGCTTGTTTGTTCAGGCCGGATGCTACGACGAGGTGGTAGATCGGTTGCAGCAGGAGGCGCTTCGGTTCACCGTCGGGCCGGGGTTCGAGTCGGCCAGCGACATCGGACCCCTGATCTCGACGAGCCAGCGCCTGCGCGTCCAGGGACACGTCGACGGAGCCATCGAGGACGGTGCCACTGTTGTCCTCGGAGGCAGGCCGGCGGATGCGGACTGGAACGTCAACGAGAACTTCTATCAGCCGACGATCATCGCCGACGTCACGCCGGAGATGCGCATTGCGCGCGAAGAGGTATTCGGGCCCGTAGTGAACGTAGTCCGGTTCGGCGACGAGGAGGAGGCGCTCGCGCTGGCCAACGGTACTGAATTCGGCCTGGCCGGCGGGCTCTGGACGCAGAATCTCAGCCGCGCACACCGATTCACGCGCCATGTCCGAGCTGGGATGTTGTGGGTCAACTGCTACGGCGCTTGGGCCACCTCGCTCCCACATTCTGGACAGAAGCAGAGCGGATACGGCGCCAAGTACGGATTCCAAGCCGTCGCCGAACACACCGAAGAACGAACCGTCCTGATGAAGCTCTGAAACTCACTCCACCACTCACCCTTTCGATACGGAGATAGCCATGAAGACCAAGGCCGCGGTGCTGCTCGAAAACAGCACCGAATTCGAGATCCGCGAACTCGACATCGACGAACCCGGAGTCGGCGAGGTGCAGATCAAATTTGTCGCTTCCGGACTCTGCCACTCCGACTTGCACCTGCTCGACGGCGATCTCACCCCCAGATATCCGATCGTTCCAGGTCACGAGGGTTCCGGCATCATCGAAAAGGTGGGGCCGGGCGTGACGAAGGTCGTCCCCGGTGATCACGTCGTATGTAGTTTCATCCCGTCCTGCGGAACATGTCGCTACTGCTCCACCGGCCGACAGAGCCTGTGCGACCTCGGTGCCAACGCCGTCCTCGGCACCTTCCCTGATGGCGGGACCCGCTACCACGGAGATGGCCTCGACTTCGGCAGCCTCTGCATGCTCGGCACCTTCTCCGAACGTGCAACGCTCTCACAGCACTCCGTCGTCAAAGTCGACGACTGGCTGCCGCTCGAGACAGCAGTCCTCGTCGGGTGTGGTGTGCCGACCGGCTGGGGCACCGCGGTCTACGCAGGTGGCGTGCGCGCCGGGGACACCACGGTCATCTACGGAATCGGTGGGATCGGCATCAACGCCGTCCAGGGCGCGGTCAGTGCCGGCGCGAAGTACGTGGTCGCCGTCGATCCCGTGGCGTTCAAGCGCGAGACCGCCCTGAAGTTCGGCGCCACCCACGCGTTCGCGTCGGCGGCCGACGCCGCCGAGAAGATCAACGAGATCACCTGGGGTCAGGGCGCCGATCAGGCTCTGGTCACCGTGGGTGTCGTCGACGAAGAGGTCGTGCAGAACGCGTTCGACGCCGTCGGCAGGGGCGGCGTCGTCGTGGTCACCGGCCTGGCGGCACCGGAAAAGCTCACCGTTCACGTGTCGGGTGCCGTGCTGACGAAGTTCGAAAAGACCATCAAGGGGACCATGTTCGGCTCCGGTAACCCGCACTATGACATCGTCCGGCTACTCCGCCTCTACGACAAGGGCGACCTGAAACTCGACGAACTCGCCACCAAGAACTACCGCCTCGAAGACATCAACCAGGGATTCCGGGACCTGAAGGACGGCAAGCTGATACGCGGCGTCATCCTCCACGACCAATAGAACCGAACGTTATTGCCCTACCGGAGATTTCCTCACAACCACAATTCGAGAAAAGGAACACCCATGCCTTCCGACCACAAGCAGTTCCAGGCGCGGCGCGTCGTGTCCGGCGTCAACGGCGACGGAAAGTCCACGATCGTGCTGGACGAGAACACCGCCACCCGTGCCGTCACAGACGGATTCACCGTCGCCGACGTCTGGCAGGCCGACACCATTCCGGCGCCGGTAGATGCGAAGGACACCCTCGACGGCACCGTCGCTCTGGCACCTCCGGCCGCCGGTGTCGTCGTGCGCCTCGCAACGTTCCCGCCGGACAGCGAGTGGGATGCCGCTGCGGGTTACGAGAGCGCCCTCGGTGACCTGAAAGCTGGCGACGCCTACACCGCCGACGACGCCATCAGCGGACTGCACGTCACCGAGACCATCGACATCGTCACCATCGTGTCCGGCGAGGTGTATGCCGTGCTCGAGGACTCGGAAACGCTCCTGCGACCCGGGGACACGTTTGTCCAGCGCGGGACCAAACACACATGGAGCAATCGGACCGACCGCTCCGTCACATTCGTCGCCACCATGATTCCCGCGACTCGCGATTGACATGTGCCGCCGGGTGGGACGGTCTCGTCCCGCCCGGCCGCACGCCAGCACTCAAGACAGCGAAAAATCGACACGATAAAGGAAGATCATGACGGTATCGCGTGACGGCGAGGGCGCGACCGGCGCACTCGGAATCAGCTCTACAGGTACCCGCCGAAGTCCGAATGTCATCGTGGCCCTCTGCTTCGCCGCGCTGATCTGCGACGGGTACGACTTGGTCGTCTACGGCGCAACGGTGCCATCGTTGCTGGGGTACGAACGGTGGGGTCTCACCGCGATGGAGGCCGGTGCCATCGGCAGTTTCACCCTCGTGGGAATGCTCATCGGCGCGCTCGCGTCTGGGGCGGCCTCAGGACGGTTCGGACCGCGACGGCTCTTTCTCGGATCGATGGTCTGGTTCGCGACTGCGATGGGATTGTGCGCCCTCGCGCCCAGCCCCGAGGTGTTCGGGATCTTCCGATTCATCGGGGGCCTCGGTCTGGGCGGATTCGTCCCGGTGTCCGTCGCGCTGATCATTGAGTTCTCACCTCCTAGCCGGCGCCAGCTCAACAACGCGCTGTCCTGTTGCGGATACTGCCTCGGCGGGATCGCCGCCGCGGTCGCGGGGATCGTCCTACTGCCGGACCTCGGGTTCCGGTGGATGTACGCACTATGCCTCCTCCCGCTGGTCACGGTCTTGCCTCTGGCTTTGCGTTATCTGCCGGAGTCGCCGTCGTATCTCGAGAGCCGAGGACGGGTGAAGGACGCCATTGCGGTCGCCCACGACTTCGGTGTCGAGCGGACCGGTCCGGCGTCGAGCGAGTCATCCGGGTCCGACTCCGCGTCGATGCGCGATCTCCTGAAGCCGACGCACCGGCGTGCAGCCACCCTGTTCACGGTCGCAGCCTTCTGCGGTCTGCTCATGACCTACGGCATCAGCACATGGCTGCCCCAAATCATGAAGCAAGCCGGCTACTCGCTCGGAAGCTCACTGATGTTCCTCCTCGTGCTCAACGCGGGCGCAATGATCGGGGTCCTCATCGCCTCGACCCTCGCCGATCGACTGGGCTCGCGAAAGGTCACGGCAACGGTGCTTCTGCTCGCGGCGGTATCGATCTTGATGCTCAGCTTCCGGATGCCGCTACCGATGCTGTACGTCTTCGTGGCAATCGCCGGCCTGGGGACGATCGGCACCCAGATCCTGATCATGGGATCCGTGGGCACGGTTTTCAGGGGAACCCTGAGGGCTCCCGCAATCGGACTTACTATCGGAATCGGTCGCGCGGGCGCAGTCGTCGGTCCGATCATCGGCGGGTGGATCGCGGCGTCCACGCTCGGCTACCAATGGAACTTCTACGCGTTCTCGGTCTTCGCAGTAATCGGGATGGCGGCGATCCTGATGATCTCCGTCGGACCGTCTCCCCGTGCGGACCGTCCAGGCGCCGCGGAGCGGGTGGACTCGGCGCTTGTGTCGGACTGAGCATGGCTGCGTCCAGGGCCCTCGACACCCGACAACCGATACAGAATCATGGACGGCGGAGCTGGGCAGCGAGGTAGTCATGAACCGAGCAGTGACGGTCAGCCGTTTCGGTGGGCCGGAAGTCATCGAAGTAGTGGAAATTCCGATACCCGAGCCCGGACCCGGCGAGGCGCGGGTCAGGGTGGAGGCGGCCAGCGTGCACCCGGTCGATCTCGAGACCAGGGCCGGACACTACAGCGAGAATCCGGAGCCGGGTAGACGATTGGTGTTGGGCTGGGACTATGCCGGTCGCATCGATGCAGTAGGACGCCACGTCGATTCGAGTCTCGTCGGCACCACCGTAACCGGCTGGCGGTGCTGGTTCGACACACGCGAGGGAACGCAGGCGAACTTCATCGTCGTACCGATCGAATCGGCAACATCCTGCCCGTCATCGCTATCACTCACCGAGTGGACGACCCTGCCGCTCAACGGGAACACAGCATTCCAGGCTCTGGAACTGCTGGGGCTACAGCGAGACGACACACTTGCAATCCTGGGCGCTGCAGGAAGTCTCGGTGGTATCGAGCCCGGAGGTGCGGCTGTGAGCGCGGTCGGGGACCGTCCGGCCAACAGCGAGCTCGACTGGCGGTTCCTGAACGCCCACCCGAATACCGAATACCGATCAGACAGCGGAGCTGGTCCGGATGGCCGAGCGCGACGAAATCGCTCTACGCGTCGCGGGGGCGATTCCGTTCGAGGAAGCGGCAGAGGCACACCGCGCCGCCGCGAGACCGGGAACGCGCGGCCAATACGTATTGACATCCACAGAGAGAAGGTAGAGATGGCCACGGTCGCGCACATGCCGCGAGTGGGAATTGTCGGGGCCCGAGGTTCCGTCGCTCCGGAGTCAGGCGAGTACCTCCCGATCGAGAACCCGGCAACAGGTCAGGTCTGGGCGGAGGCGTTCGAGTCATCGGCCGGCCACGTCGACGAGGTCGTCACGGCCGCCGGGCAGGTCTTTCGCGAAACGTGGCGGGACATGGCCCCCGACGAGCGGGGCCGGCTCGTCCGCCGCTGGGCCGAGCTGATCGCCGAACGGCGTGACGAACTCGCAGACCTCGAGTGCGATGATGTCGGACACCTGCGACGAGAGGCACTCGGCGACGTCGACGGCGGAGCCCGCTGGCTGACGTACTACGCGGGAATGGCCGACAAGATCGAGGGACGATCGTTCGCGCAGTATCCGGACCGGGTCGCGTACCAGGCGCGGGAACCGTACGGCGTCGTGGCCGGGGTGAACCCGTTCAACGGCAACCCGATGATGTTCGGCTGGAAGGCCGGACCGGCGTTGATTGCAGGAAACTGCTTCGTACTCAAGGCGCCGGAAGTTGCGCCGCTGTCGTCATTCCGGATGGCGGAACTCGCGCTCGAGGCAGGGATTCCGCCGGGCGTGGTCAATGTGGTCACCGGGCGGGGGGAGGTGACCGGTCGCGCGCTGACCGAGCATCCGGAGATCGGAATGCTCGTGTTCACCGGTAGCCCAGAGGCATCCCGGGCGGTCATCGCGCAATCTGCCGCGACCATCACGCCGCTGAGCCTCGAACTCGGCGGTAAGAGTGCCGTGATCCTGCTCGAGGATGCCGATCTCGACACGGCGATTCCGTCGATCCTGCATTCGAACTTCGTCAAGAGCGGACAGAGTTGCGCCGCGGGATCGCGCATTTTCGTGCCCGACACGTTGTATGACGAGGTGGCGGGTCGGATCGAGTCGCTTGCCCGGTCGATCCGGGTAGGTCATCCACGCGATCCGGCGTCGGAGATGGGTGCCTTGATCAGCCATCGGCAACTCGAGCGGGTGGACTCGATTGTCACGTCCGCTGTCGGCCAGGGCGCGACCCGGCTTGCGGGCGGCTACCGAGCGGACGAGGGCGCTCTGGGTGAGGGCTACTTCTATCGGCCCACGGTCCTCATCGACGTCGCCGATGACAACATCGTCGCCAGCACAGAGGTTTTCGGTCCGGTCGCCAGTGTGTTGCGGTACTCCGACATCGATGAGGTCCTTGCCCGGGCAAACGGTGCACGGATGGGTCTGACGGCCCAGATCTGGGGCAATAATGCGCGCGCCATCCAGTATCTTGCCCGGAATCTGGAAGCTGGCACCGTGTGGGTGAACACCTATCGAGCCATCCATCCGACCATTCCATTCGGTGGGATGAAGGAAAGCGGATACGGCCGCGAGAACGGATTCGACGCGATCGATCTCTATACGCGATCGAAGGCCGTGGTGTGGGACCTGAATGAGGAACGAACCCTCCCATACAGCACTTGCTGACGATAGCTTCCGAAGAGAGGACGACGAGTGATTTCTGAGCACGGCCGAGTTGCCGACAAAGTAGCCCTCGTGACCGGAGCGGCGCGGGGGCAAGGCCGTAACCATTGCCTTCGGTTGGCGGATGAGGGCGCGCGCATCATCGCGCTCGACATTTGCCGGGACATCGACACGATCCCGTACTCGCTCGGCTCCGCGACTGACCTCGACGAGACCATCTCATTGGTGGAAGAGCGAGGTGGCCAAATCTTTGCACGAGCCGCGGATGTGCGGGATCGCGAGGAGATCACGGCCGTCGTGGATGCAGGCGTGGCACGGTTCGGTGCCCTGGACATCGTGAGCGCCAACGCGGGTGTCATGTCACCGGCCAAAACGCTCGAGTTGACCTCGGAAATGTGGCAGGACCTGCTCGATGTCAATCTGGTCGGTGTCTACAACACCTGCGCCGCCGCGGTACCCCATCTGATCGCCGGCAAGGGCGGGTCCATCGTGCTCACCAGTTCGTGCTCCGGTCTACGTGGCACCCCCAATTTGGCCCACTATTCGGCGGCCAAGCACGGCGTCGTGGGATTGATGCGCACCCTCGCAAGAGAACTTGCCCCTGATTTCATCCGGGTGAACACCATCCACACCACCGTCGTCCCGACGGGAATGGGATTGAGCGATGCTGTCTTGGAACTGTTCCGACCCGACCTCCCCCGGCCGACGGTGGAGGATGCGCGGGCCGGGTTCGCCCTCCAGAACCTAATCCCCGTGCCGTGGGTGGAACTCGACGACGTCTCGAATGCGCTGCTCTTTCTGGCTTCGGACGAGTCGCGGTACATCACCGGGGTGGCGCTGCCGGTCGACGCCGGCTCGATGGAGAAATGAGAAACGGTCAGGCAGTCAACCGATGCCTGGCGTCTCGCGCTCCGCGAGACATACAAAACACCTGAATCAGCGACGCCGGAGCGGGTGCCACGACAAGCGACCATCCCGGCAACATAGGAGTGAATTTCCGTGACCGAGGACACCAAATCGAACGAAGTGATCGACGGCCTGGCCGACTTCTTCGCCACGTCGTACCGAACGCCGATCTTTCGGCGCCCCGACGAGGTCGGGCTGAACTACGAGGACGTCTTTTTCCCGTCGCTCGACGGTGTTCCACTCGAGGGCTGGTTCATTCCAGCCGACTCCGACCGGCTGGTGATCTGCAACCACTTCATGCCGGGAAATCGCTACGGTTACCCCGGCCACCTGGAGCCGTGGAAGAACTTCGGCGGGTTCGAGGTCAGTTTCCTGCCGCAGTACAAGGCGCTTCACGATGCGGGCTACAACGTGCTTGCATACGATCTGCGCAATCACGGCATCGTGGCCCTCGGGATCGACCTCGACGGGCACAAGCACCCGCTCGCGCTGGTCGAAGGTGCCACCGAGAACGCCACCGTCGTCACCGACCTG